>DASXND010000186.1:0-7304 GCA_036495265.1 Dyella sp. | reverse complement strand
ATCGCGCTGCCGGCAGTGACGGCCTGGATGAATTGCGCTGGTTGATCGAGGAGTGGCGCGTCTCGCTGTTCGCGCAGGAGTTGAAGACGGCCGAGCCGGTCTCCGCCAAACGCCTGAACCGGGCGCTGGAAACCCTGTAGGGGCGCACCCTGTGCGCGATGACGGCCTCGCCGCTACGTAGGCCTTTCACTCGCGCCATCCTTGGCCCTCGCCCTACGGGCAGCTGGCGCTGTGCAAACCGGCAGTCCTGCCGGTTTGTCGCGCACGGGGTGCGCTCCTACATGGCCCTATGGTGGGTGGGTTTGACTCCTTCCCGTCTCACACCGAGACAACATCTCTCGGCGCAATCTGATATCGCCACCTTTGAGGAGGCGCCGCGTGACGCGATGGATCGGGATGTTGGCAAGCGCCCTGCTCGTCGTGGCGCTTGCCGTGTCCACAGCAGCCGGACAGGCTGCTGGCGGTGGCGTGCGCACGAACGGCTTCGTGGCGCGCATCGAACTCAGCGGCCCGATTGGTCCGGCCGCCGCCGAATACGTCGACGACACCCTGAATCGGGCCACCCGCGATGGGGCAGCAGCCATCGTGCTGCAACTGGATACGCCAGGAGGCCTGTCCGACTCGATGCGACAAATCATCGCCAGCATCCTGGCGGCGAAGCGTCCTGTGCTGGGTTATGTCGCGCCAGAGGGCGCGCGCGCTGCATCCGCGGGCACCTATATTCTCTACGCCTGCCAGATTGCGGCCATGGCTCCAGCGACGCATCTTGGCGCGGCGACACCGGTGCAGCTTGGCGGTGAAAACCCGTTGCCGTTGGGAAACGCCCCTGCCCCGGCTGGCTCGGCGGCGAAACCCGCGTCCGATGCCGAGCAGACCAAGGTCATCAATGACGCCATCGCCTCGATCCGCTCGCTGGCCCAGCTCAACGGCCGCAATGCCGAATGGGCGGAGCAGGCGGTGCGTGGCGCAGCCACGCTGACCGCCGACGAGGCGCTGCAGAAGCACGTGATCGACTTCATCGCCGCCGATACCGATGCCCTGTTGGCCCACGCCGATGGACGACGCGTGCGGGTGGCCGGAAGCGACTTCGTCCTCAAGACTGCCGGCCTGCCCGTGCGCGACTACGCACCCAACTGGCGCACGCATTTCCTCGGCATCATCACCAACCCCACCATCGCCTACATGCTGCTACTCGCTGGCGTGTACGGGCTGGTGCTGGAGGCGTTTCACCCTGGCGCGCTGTTTCCCGGCGTGGCCGGCGCCATCTGCCTGCTGATCGGGTTGTACGCGCTGCAACTGCTGCCGGTGAACTACGCGGGACTCGCGCTGATGGTGCTCGGTGTCGGGTTGATGCTTACCGAGGCTCTGGTGCCTTCCGTGGGTGCGATCGGCATCGGCGGGCTGGTGGCCTTCGTGATCGGCTCGATCATGTTGTTCAACACCGGTGTGCCTGGTTATGCGGTGAATCTAGGTGTGATCGGCGGCATTGCGTTTTCCGCGGCGGCGCTGCTCACCCTGCTGCTTCGACTGGTCACTCGATCACGGCGAGCGCGGCCATTCAACGGCGACGCGCAAATGTTGCTGGCGTCGGGAGAACTGCTGCAAGCGGTGGATGCCGGCGGTGAAAGTTGGGTGCGGATCGGTGGCGAGCAATGGCGCGTACGATGTGAGTCTGCGCTGCCTGCCGGTGCGCGTGTACGGGTGGTGGGTCGTGATGGTCTGTTGCTGCGGGTAACGCCTGCCTGATATCCGGATGGCCAAAATGGAGACGCTTATGCTTGGCTTCGTGAGTGTGATCGTGGTGTGGGTGGCGGCACTGCTATTCCTGTCGATCAAGGTGCTGCCGGAATACCAACGCGGCGTCGTGCTGACCCTGGGCCGTTATACCGGCACCAAGGGACCGGGCCTGGTGATCCTGGTACCGATCGTGCAGCGAATGATGCGCGTCGACCTGCGCGTGACGGTGATGGATGTGCCGCCGCAGGACGTGATCTCGCGCGACAACGTATCCGTGCGCGTCAACGCCGTGGTGTACTTCCGCGTGGTGGAACCGGACAAGGCCATGCTGCAGGTCGCCGACTTTTTCCAGGCCACCAGCCAGTTGGCGCAGACGCGGTTGCGTTCGGTGCTGGGCCAGCACGAGCTGGACGACATCCTCTCCCAACGCGACTCGATCAATCACAGCCTGCAACAGATCCTCGACGAGGCCACGGACCCCTGGGGCATCAAGGTGAGCAATGTCGAGATCAAGGACGTCGATCTGAACGAAACCATGGTGCGCGCCATCGCCCGCCAGGCCGAGGCCGAACGCGAACGACGCGCCAAGGTGATCCACGCCGACGGTGAGTTGCAGGCCGCGGAAAAGCTGCGCGATGCCGCCGCCATGCTGTCACAGGAGCCACAGGCGCTGCAGCTGCGCTATCTGCAGACCATGTCGGACATGTCCAACAGCGGCAAGGCTTCCACCATCGTCTTTCCGTTGCCGATGGACCTGATCAAGCCGCTGATCGACCGGTTGACCCCCAAGTAGCGAAAGCCCTGAGAGCACCAGAGCGACGTACAATGGACGGTTGACCTTACCGGACGCCCTCATGGCCCTGAATGCCACCATCTACAAGGCGGAGCTGCAGGTCAGCGACATGGACCGGCACTACTACGCCACCCATGCGCTGACCCTGGCGCGCCATCCCTCCGAGACCGAGGAACGCCTGATGGTGCGTCTGCTCGCTTTCGCGCTGTACGCCGATGAGCGGCTGGAATTTGGCAAGGGACTCAGTGCGGACGACGAGCCCGACCTCTGGCGCAAGGATTACAGCGGCGACATCCAGCAATGGATCGAGCTGGGCCAGCCGGATGAAGCGCGTATCCGCAAGGCCTGCGGCCGTGCCGAGCAGGTGGTGGTGATCAACTACGGCGGCCGCGCCTCCGATGTCTGGTGGGAGAAGAACGCCAGCGCGCTGGCCCGTCACCGCAACCTCACCGTGCTGGACGTGCCTGCCGATACGGTGGCCACGCTGACCGCCATGGCCGAACGCACGCTGCGCCTGCAATGCCTGATCCAGGACGGCGAGCTGCAGCTGATGGGCGATGCCGCCGGCACCGGCGCCGCCGTGCAGCCGCAGACGCGCATGGCCCCGGCCAACTGAGCCTGTCGGCCCGGCTGGTCAGCCGGGTAGCGTCGCCGTATCGTCTTCCCCCTTGTCGCGAAGCCCGCTCATGCCTGCATCGTCATCCCTACCCGGCCTGATCATCATTGGCGGCGGTCCGGCCGGCCTGATGGCCGCGGAAACCGCGCGCGCGGCCGGCGTGGAGGTGGATGTCTACGAGGCGAAGGGCTCGGTCGGCCGGAAGTTCCTGATCGCCGGCAAGGGCGGCATGAACCTCACGCATGGCGAAGCCAAGCCCGCCTTCGTGCAGCGCTACGGCGCACGAGCGCAACAGGTGGGCGCCTGGCTGGAGCATTTTGATGCCGATGCACTGCGTGATTGGGCGCGCGGCCTTGGCGTGGAGACCTTCGTCGGCAGCTCCGGCAGGGTCTTTCCCAGCGATCTGAAAGCCGCGCCCTTGCTGCGTGGCTGGGTTCATCGCCTGCGCGAGAGCGGCGTGCGCTTCCACGTGCATCAGCGATGGCTGGGCTGGACCGACGATGGCGCCCTGCGCATGGCCACTCCGGACGGCGAACGCAGCATGCAGGCCGGCGCCGTGGTGCTGGCCCTGGGTGGCGGCAGCTGGCCACAGCTGGGTTCCGACGGAGCATGGCAACCGTGGCTGGCGGCGCGCGGCGCGGCGGTGGCTCCGCTGGTGCCGTCCAACTGCGGCTTCGATATCGGCTGGAGCGAGCACCTCGCGAGTCGTTTTGCCGGCGCACCGCTCAAGCCTGTGGCGATCTCCTTTCGCGACGCCAAGGGCGTCGAACACACGCGCCAGGGCGAATGCGTGATGACCACCACCGGCATCGAGGGCAGCCTGATCTACGCGTTCTCCGGTCCGTTGCGCGATGCCATTGCCGCGCATGGCGGGACCACCCTAGCGCTGGACTTGGCCCCCGACCGCCCTCTCGAACGCTTGCAGCGCGATCTCGCCAAGCCCCGCGGCAGTCACTCGATGAGCGACCACCTGCGCCGTCAGACCGGCCTGACCGGTGTGAAGGCGGCCCTGCTGCACGAGGTGCTGAGCCGGGAACAGTTCCACGACACCGAGGTGCTGGCACGTACCATCAAGCGCCTGCCGCTCACGCTGAAACGGGCTCGCCCCATCGCCGAGGCGATCAGCAGTGCCGGCGGAGTCCGGCTGGAGGCCTTGGACGACCAACTGATGCTCACGGCCCTGCCCGGCGTGTTCTGCGCCGGCGAGATGCTCGACTGGGAGGCGCCCACCGGCGGCTACCTGCTCACCGCCTGCTTCGCCAGTGGACACCTTGCCGGCAAGAGCGCCGCCGCCTGGCTTGGAGCCTGTTGACGATCACTGAGCTAGGCGTCGCAAGCCCGGAAATTCGCGCTACATCTTTCAGGCCGGGTGCCGATACATAAGCGACGCGAAGGCGTGCAAGGGGAGCGGTAAGCAAGATGATGGGCAACTGGTGGCGACTCTTCGCACGCACGCGCGCGCCGGCAACACCGGCGCCGCGTCAGACGGCGTTTGAGCGCAACGCGCCAAACGCCATTGAGGCCTCCCATGGCACGGTGTCGGGCGACGAGGTCGAGGAACACTTCCATCGCTTCATCCTGAACCTGCCGCCGATCGTGGGAGACAGCGCCGCACCCGCCAGGGAGCAGGCCTTGCTGCAGCGCCTGAAAGAGTTCTGCGACGGTGGCCGCTTCGACGTGCGTACCCTGCCGCGCATGCCCACGGTGCTGCCCCAGCTGATGCGCGCCATGAAGAGCGACAACCTCAATGGCGCCCAGCTCGCCAACCTGATCCGGCGCGACCCGGTCCTGGTGGGCGAAGTCATGCGGGTCACCGGCAGCATCGCTTACCGCACCGCGCACCCGGTCGGCAGTCTGCAGCACGCCGTGGTACTGCTCGGCCAGATCGGCCTGCGCCACGTGGTGACGTCTTATGTGATGAAGCCCATCCTGATGGCCAGCGCGGGCGCCAGCGGACAACTGGTGGGCCAGCGCCTGTGGGACCACGCTGAACGCTGCGCGCATGCCGCCGTGTTTCTCAGCAAGGGGCAATGCGATCCCTTCGAGGCCTATCTCGCCGGCCTGGTCGGCTATAGCGGCCTGGGTGCCGTGGCCCGCCTGCTGGAAAAGGATCTCGGTGTCACGCTGTCCACTAGCTCGCCGGCCTTCATCGCCGGATGTGCCCAGGTCGCCACCCAGCTCACCGTGCAGGTCGGCCACCATTGGGACCTGCCGCCGCCGGTACTGGACGCCCTGATCGAACATGCCGACACCGCCCGAAACGCCATGACCCTGCCGATGAGTCGCGTGCTGCACGCGGCGCAGCGACTGGCCATGCACCAGCTGCTTGCCGAACATCGACTGGTGGACGCCGAAGCGGACTACACCGACGGTTCGATTACTCAGTTTCCGTCCATGCTGCTGGCGCGGTGCCAGCAGGATCTGCGCAAGAATTTCGCTACCCAGTGACCGGCCCGCGCATGGCACGGAGCCCATCCCACCGTCTCAGCCAGCGGCCGCGATGCTCGCCCTGACCTGCGCCACGATCTCGAACGAACGGCAACGCGCTTCGTGCTCGAACACGTTGGCGGTGACCATCAGTTCGTCGGGCTGGTGCCGCGCCACAAAGGCTTCGATTCCCTGCTTCACCGTCGCCGCATCGCCAATCACGGCGCAGGCAAGCGCACGTTCCACCCCGAATTTCTCGGTGGGCGTCCAGTAATTCTCGATATCGTCGATGGGCGGCGGAATCAGCCCGGGCCGTCCACGACGAAGATTGATAAAGCTCTGCTGTTGGGTGGTGAACAGGCGCCGCGCTTCGGCATCGCTGGCCGCGGCGACCACGTTGATGCCCAGCATGGCGTGGGGCGCCTGCAGCCGCACTGACGGCCGGAAGTCGCGGCGATACAGCGCCAGCGCTTCATCCATCGCATCCGGCGCAAAGTGCGAGGCAAACGCAAACGGCAGCCCCATGGCCGCAGATAGGCGCGCGCTGAACAGGCTCGATCCCAGCAACCACACCGGCACATCGACGCCGGCTCCCGGCACCGCACGCACGGGTTGGTCCGGCGTGGCCTGCTCGAAATAGGCGAGCAACTCCTGGACGTCGGCGGGGAACGCATCCGCGCTGTCGAAATAACGCCGCAATGCCCTCGCGGTCGCGTGATCGGTACCCGGCGCGCGCCCCAGACCCAGGTCGATGCGGCCCGGATATAACGACGCCAAGGTGCCGAACTGCTCGGCTACCTGCAGTGGCGCATGGTTCGGCAACATGATGCCGCCCGCCCCCACCCGTATGGTCGACGTGCCGCCCGCCACATAGCCGATCAAGACCGCCGTCGCCGCACTGGCGATGCCGGGCATGTTGTGGTGTTCGGCCAGCCAGTAGCGCGTATAGCCAAGGCGCTCAGCGCGGCGGGCCAGATCCAGCGTATGGGCAAATGCCTGGGTCGCGCTGCTGCCCTCAGTGACCGGCGCCAGATCGAGTACAGAAAAGGGAATCATGCTGCGTCCTCGGCAAGGAAGTCACCGATGTGGGGACACCCGTCGCAAATGCCACCCCTGCCTCCCAGCCTGCCGCACGGCTCATTTAGGCGTAGTCTTTGCGCACCATCGTCGGGAGGGTCGCACCATGCTCCGCCGAACCTGCAAAGCGCTTGCCCTGCTTGCCGTTATCCTGCTGCTCCCCGTCGCGGCCAGCGCCGCCTCCACCGACGACACCACCGTCCTGCTGCAGAAGGCGGTTGATGGTGCATGGCGTTCGGCACCGAACAAGGCGCGCGACACCTACCGGCACCCGGTCGAAACCTTGCAATTCTTCGGCATTCGCCCGGACATGACGGTGATCGAACTGTCGCCCGGTGGTGGCTGGTACACCGAGATACTCGCGCCGTTTCTGTATGAGCGCGGCCATCTGATCGAAGCCGCTCCGCCGAAAGCGGAAAAATTCACTGCAAAGCTCAAGAGCAATCCTGCCGTGTTCGGACATATCGCCGGCATGATTCCTTTCGCGCCGCCCGACCACGTAAGCCTCGGCCCCGCGAACTCGGCCGACATGGTGCTCACGTTCCGCAACACCCATGACTGGCTGATCAACAGTCCCGACACGTTGGAAGCGGTGTTCAAATCCGCGTTCGACGTACTCAAGCCCGGCGGCGTCTTCGGACTGACCGAACACCG
>DASXND010000185.1:0-1985 GCA_036495265.1 Dyella sp. | reverse complement strand
CCAGGGCTTCAACCTGTTCCCCGCGCTCAACGCGCTGGAGCAGGTGGAACTGCCGTTAAGCTATCTCGGCATCAGCCCCGTAGAGGCCCGCCGCCGCGCCAGGGCTTCACTGGAAGAAGTGGGCCTGGGGCCACGCATGGGCCTGCGCCCATCGGAGCTTTCCGGCGGCGAGAAGCAACGCGTAGCGATTGCGCGTGCGCTGGCCAAGGAACCAGACTTACTCTTCGCCGACGAGCCGACCAGCGCACTCGACGCTGCCAATGGGCAGATCATCATCGACATCCTGCATCGCATCGCGCGCACGCATGGCACCACCGTGCTGTGCGTCAGCCATGATCCGCGACTGGCCGGGCATGCAGATCGCGTGCTGGCGATGGAGGATGGCCGTATCCTTAGCGACCGAGTGCCGCCCCCCCTATCGACGCCGACGCCAGGCATCGAGGAACCTTCCGCATGAGTTTGCGTCCGTTTTTTCCCTTGCTCGCCTTGGCCGTTGCCACGTCGCTGCTTGCCGCCTGCTCGCACGATGACAGTGGCAAGGCCAGCGCCCAGGTAACCGCCCCCGCCTTTCTGGCGGTAGCGCGCGGGCGCGTCGACATCGAGGGTGGCTTGCTCAGGCTGAGCATGCCGCGCGACGGCGTCGTGGCCGATATCGAGGTGCACGAGGGTGATCACGTGCATAAGGGCCAGGTGCTGGCCATGCTCGATAGCAAGCCGGCACAACTGGCGGTGAGTTCCGCCCAGGCCGAGCAGCAGCAGGCGGTCGCCCAGGGCAAGTTGCTCGAAGTGCGCCTCAAGGCAGCCCAGCAACGCGCCGAACGTCTCGTGGCAGCCGCAGCGGCCGGTGCAGGCGACGGCCAAAGCGCCGATGACGCACGCGAAGCGGCGCAGCAACTGCAGGGCGAGCTGGACAGTGCCCGCGCGAACGCGGCCATGGCCGGACAGAAACTCGAGGCCGCACGTTACGAACTGGCGCAACGCAGCCTGACCGCACCGGTCGATGCGCAGATTGTGGAACGCCTCATCCAGCCCGGTGCCGCGGTGTCGCCGCAATCCGGCCCAGCCTTTGTGCTGCTGCCGGAAGGTGCGCGCATCGTGCGCGCCGAGCTCAACGAATCCTTTGTCGGCACCGTGCATGAAGGCATGCGCGCCCAGATCGTCGACGACAGCGGCAGCGGTGCCCCTACGTTGACGGCACGTGTACAGCGTGTAGGTACAGTATTCGGACCTAGCGCGTTGGAGGAGGATCCGCTGATCCGGGCAAACACACGCACTGTTCAGTGCGTGCTGGTGTTTGACCAGCCACCCCCGGCTTCGCTGCGTATCGGGCAACGGGTTATCGTGCAGTTTGTTGCTAACGCCAGCCTATCGGGCAAGTCCGGCTCCTGACGCCACCGAGCCCGCGAGCGTGCCGACATGACTTCGTATCGACGCAAGCCTTCGATCGTTGCGGCATTCACGTCGTTGCTGGTCATGCTCACCCTGATGGCGGGCATGCCGACCGATGCCCACGCCGATGACCCGCTGGAAGGGCCCACGATCCTGCTTGGCGGCGGTATCCAGCGCATGCCCGCGTGGCTGGGCGCCGACCATCAACGCAATCAAGCGGTCCCTTTCATTTATGCCGAGCTCCCCTGGCATATCACGCTGTCCACCACCGACGGCCTCACCGTCGACCTGATTCACGAAAGTCAGTGGCACGGCGGCCTGTACGGCAACTATCAGTGGGGCCGCGATCGGGATGAACTCGGCCCCCAGCTCGAAGGCGTCGTCGATTCGCTGCCGGCTCGGCTGAACCTGGGCGGGTACCTCGAATATCACTTCACCGTGCAGTTCGATGTGGGGACGAATGTGAGCCATGACACCAATGGTGCCGGCGCTTACTACACCTTGTATGCCGACTACGACCTGCCCGCCATCGGTTACCTGATGCACTCCGCGGAATTGCAGTGGCAGGGCATGAATGGCCCGGCCATGCGACGCTT
>DASXND010000184.1:0-8611 GCA_036495265.1 Dyella sp. | reverse complement strand
CCGAGGCTGCGATGGTAGATGCCGGTGAGGTTGCCGATATGGTTGCTGCGCAGCATGTCGTCATGGGTCACGATCGCAGGAGGGCGCACGCGTGACAGCACGTGGCCATCCTCGGCGACCCGGTCGTAAGCGGCATAGCTGACCAGCGCGCCGGTGCGGCGCATGTGGCTGATCTGCAGGTCAAGCTTGTGCGGATGCCAGCGATCGTCGCTGTCGAGGAACGCGATGTAACTGCCTTGGGCGGCGTCGATGCCGGCATTGCGTGCGGCGGCTACGCCGTTGTTGGACGGCTGGTAAAGCACGCGCAGACGATGGTCGGCTCGCGCAAGTTCGCAGATCAGGCCGGTGGTGCCGTCGCGCGAGCCATCGTCGACGATGATCAGCTCCAGCGAGGGATAAGTCTGTTCGCGGACGGACAGCACGGATGCACGCAACGTGCGCTGCGCGTTGTACGCGGGCATGATCACGCTGACCAGGTCTGGCGTCATCCGGTCAGCCCGCGTCGTGCTTGCGTGCGATGAAGTCGATCGAGGTGATGCACAGACGCTCCGCTGGGATATGCGCGAACTGTGGATGCACATGCAGCGCAGCAAGCTCCTTCAAGCGAGTCTCGCGCGCGGTCTCCGTGCTCATGGTGATGTCGAAGCCGGCGGCTTTGGCGCGATCGATGAACTCGAAGGCGCGCAGGCGGTTTTGGTAGAGAAAGGCATTGTCCCAGCGCCGCCATTGGGCGTCGGAATACTGCAGATAATTGAGCTGGTTGATCTCGTGGTCGATGTAGGCGTAGTGATCGCCGCAGTTGACCGAGTGGAACATGATGCCGCCCGGGGCGAGGACGCGCATGGCCTCGCGGAAGATGCCGTCGACGGCAGCGGGAAGCACGTGCTCCAACACGCTGTTGGAAAAGACGCAGTCGACCTGACGCGGTTCCAGGCGAGTCTGTGCGGCGTCGGCGGGCGCGTCGTAGGTGACCACGCCATCGGTCGCCGCGTGGATGTCGGCACCCTCGCTCAGGCGTTGAACCAGGCGCTGCTGGCGCTCGCGCACGTCCCCCTCGGCGATGCCGCAGGCTTCGGCGATCAAGCCGGTGTAGCGGCCGAGGTGGACTGCACACGCCCGCGCCAGCTCCGGCTTGAGATGACGGTTGAGGTCGACCGTTATCACGCTGCGCGCGCCACCAAGAAAGCAGGCGAACGGAAACGTGGGATACCACCCGCTGCCGATTTCAAACAGCCGCGCGCCGCCGATGGGCCGCCCGGCCTCGCGCAGATGGCCGGCCATCAGGCGCCAGTCGTTCATTTTTACGTCGAACTCGCGTCCAAAATCGCGCAGGCCACCGAAGCGCCGCTGCAAGACGTAATGCGCCTGTTCGCCGCCCGGCACATGGCCAAGCACTTTCTGCAACATACCTTTGGCACGCCAATGCATGATCATCCCTCCAGGTCGGCCCAGCCGGCCGCGGCCTCGACGTCGTGTCGTTGTTGTGCGTTCCGCCGCCAGGGAGCGTTTGCCAGCCCTGGTGGAGGTGGCAGTTCGTAGTCGCGATAGCGCGATGGATTGCCGGCGTGGCCGGCCTCCGCGGCTTTGACGATGTTGTACAGCTCGCGCGCCGTCACGTAATGCAAAACGTACCGGTGGCCGTCGTTGTAACGCTGCTCCAGATGCGCGTACATGGCGTGCGCGGGCTCACCGAGCAAGGTGTCCATGTCGCGTTCCTGGGTGCCGTGGGTGTGGATCTTCACGAAGATCCAGTCCGGGCGCCCTTCGACTTGGATGGCGGTGCGAATCCAGGCTTCGACACGCTCGATGTCCGGAGGACAGGAGCGCCGTACGTCGGCATTCTCGATCCGTGGCACCAGGCCGAAACGGCGTCGGTGCCAGTTCAGGCCCAAGGGGCCCTGCACGATCATCAGGTCGCCAGAGGCTCGTCCACCGGCTTTTACGGTGACGCCAACGTCATGCGACTTCGGTCGCTGCGGGTCGTCGGTGGCGTAGTAGATCGTATTGATCGTGCGCGTCTGGGTGTCGCTGGGCGCCGAGGGAAAGGTGAAGTCGGCATAGCAACCCAGTTCGCGCAGCAGGATCAATTCGTTGTTGAGGCCACACCAGCGGCCGTCCGGGCGCGAATTGTCCAGACACCAGTTGCCGTGAATGAAGCCGAAGCGCAACGCGCCCGTATGGGGGTCGCGGGGCAGGGCGCCGTGGCGCGCATGCAGCAGCTCGTTGAAGCGCGTGATGGTGGTGCGAAAGTTGTCTTCGTTGTCGTTGTCGTGATGAAGATGGATCTCGATTTCGCCATAGCCGTCCGCGCATAGCGCGGCGATCTTGTCGAGGTGCTCCTCGAGATACTCCTCTTCGGGATAGAAGAAGGAGTGCTGGGGTGGCCGACCGTCCGCGTCCCGGTGAGCGGACGCCAGTACGCGATAGTCGTTGCACCAGCGATCGACGCGGGCGCGCTGCGTCGCCAGGTCGACCTTGCCCCAGGCCGGTTCGAAATGATCGACGAAGCAGAACATCACGTGCACCGGTTCCGGCCCGGGTGCGGGACGGCGACGGAACAGATAGCGGCCCAGCCAGATTTGCATGTGGCGGGCGTGGATGCCCTTGATCAAGGCGCCGATCGCCAGCAGCACGATGACGAGTAGCACTAAGCTCGCGATCATGCGCGTGCGCTCCCAGTCGGGATCAGGGTCAGCAGTTGCTCTGCGTTGTTGCGCCATTGGCGCTCGCGGACGATGTAGTCGCGTGCCGCCGCGCCCACCTGGTGGCATTCGTCGCTACGAGCCGTGAGATCAAGCACGCGTTGGACACAGCGCTCAGTTTCGCCGCGTGGAAACAACCAGCCCGTATGGCCGTCGCGGATGACTTCGGCGACCGGCTCATAGTCCGGTGCCACCACGGCCACGCCCATGGCCATCAGCTCGAACAGTTTCATCGGCGAGCCGTAGTGGTTGGAATCGGGCAGCACGGCGTAGTCCATGCAGGCGATCCAGCTGGCGATGTCTTCATGCGGTACGCGGCCGGGTGTCAGCACCCGGTCGGATAGTCCGCGCGCCGCGATCATGTCGCGGATGGTCGGGAGCATGAGGCCATCGCCCACCAACACGAGGGCAAGCTCCGGCGCTTCGTTCAGGCGTTCGGCCATGTTCTCGACGAAACGTTCCACGCCATGCCATTGCGCGAACGCGCCCACGTGGCCGCAGACGATGCGATCGCGCAGGCCGCGGTCGGCGCGAAGCCGGATGCGATCGAAGCGGCTGGGATCGAACCGCGCAAGGTCGGCTGCATTGGGTGAAACCACCGACGGGGCCAGCTCGCCGTACGCTTGTTGGGCCTGCTCGCGAAAGAAATTGGAGATGAATACCAGGCCGCTGCAGTTGCGCATGCACCAGCCCTCGATCCGCCGTGCAAGCGCTTTCAGGTAGAGCGGGCGCACGCGTTGCACCAGGGCGGAATCGTTGATCTCGAGCACCAACGGGATGCCGCGCTGCCGGGCCATCCACACGGTGGCGAACAGGAACAGCGAATACCTTTCATAGATAAGCTCGGGACGCATCCGGCGGAACGCACTGTGCATGCGCACCAGGGTCACCAGGTTGTAGCCAAGCTCCAGGCATTCAAACAGCACGCCGGGCATGCGCGTGACCAGGCGCGGCAACCATCCACGCGAGGGCGCGGATGCTGACGTGCTCGCCTCGTGCTCATGCTCGGGATCGGCGCCGGGGAAGGACAGTACGCTGACCTCGTGCCCCAGGCTGCGCAGGGCATGCACGATGCCGCGTATGTGCACGCCTTCGACGTGGCGCCCGCGGGTGCGGTGATGGTAGAGGATCCTCACGTAGCATCCTCTGGCAGGGCGCGGAACGCGTGGCCTTCGCCCAGCCACTCCGGCAGCAGGGTGCGCAGGGCATCGATGGCAAGGTCACTGTCGTCGTGCATCAGCACGATGTCGCCAGCGCGGGGTGGCTGCTCACGCAGTCTTGCCACGAAGGCATCGTGGGACGGCTTCTGGTAGTCCAGGCTGTCGTAGGACCAGTAGACGATGCTGTGGCCGTGGCAAGCGCAGTACAGCAACAGGCGCGTATCCAGATAACCCTGAGGCGTGCGCACGCGGTGCCGTGAGCGCGCGTCGAAAGTCCGCAGCAGTTCGTCCGTGCGATGGAATTCCTCGAGCTGGTCGCTCAAGGACAGGGACTTGAATAATCGGTGGGTATAGGAGTGGTTACCGATCATGTGACCCTCCGCCACCATGCGTTCCACCACGGCGGGATGCTGCTCGATCTTCTGACCGATCAGGAAGAAACTGGCATGCACGCGGTGCTCGGCCAGCAGGTCGAGCAGGCGCGGGGTGTAGTCGGGCTCGGGACCATCGTCGAAGGTGAGGTAGCGGGCGCCACCGTCGCTGGCTCCATGGGTTTGGACCAGCGCATCCGGCAACAGGCGTAGCAGTTCGTGTTTTTTGGGTTTGAGGTTCACGCGGTAGCCCTCAACGGTGAGGGGGAGGCGGCGGCGACATCGCGCAGGATGCCGGCCAGTCGGCTTACATTGTCGTCCCATCGAAATGCGGCGGCCTGCCTGACGATGGCTTCGTGATCCCAGCTTCTGCCGGTCGCATCGATCAAGGCCGCAGACAAGGCATCGCCCTCGTGTGGCGGCACCAGCAGACCGGCCTGGCTCGGCAGCACTTCGGGGATACCGCCGACGCGCGTAGCGACGACCGGCGTGCCGCAGGACATCGCTTCCAGCACCACGTTCGGTACGCCTTCGTTGTGGCTGGGCAGGCATAGCAGGTCGGCGCCGCGGAACCAGTCCGGCAGCGCGTCGTGAGCGATGGGGCCGGCAAGGAAGACACGGTCGGCGCAGCCCAGCGCGCTTGCTCGCTCAAGCAAGGCGCTCTGGCAGGGGCCCGCGCCTACATAGACCAGCTGTGCGTCGGGGCGCGCGGCAAGCAAGGCCGGAAACGCCTCAAGCAGGTCGAGGCAGCCCTTCGCCAGCTTGAGGTTGCCAACGTACAGCACCAGTGGCGATGCCGGCGACAGGTTGAGGCGCGTGCGTGCGTGGCTGGGCGAGCCGGGCGAGAACAAGCTCGGGTCGACACCGTTGTAAAGCACGTGCACATGCGCGGGATCGGCATCGAGGGCGACCGCCTTGGTGGCAAGCGCCTGGCTTACCGCGACCACCGCGTTGGCGTGACGCAGGGCGGAGCGTATCTGCGGGCGGCGCAGGGCATGTTCGGCCTGCACATTGAGATCGCTGCCATGCACCTTGACCACATAGGGAATGCCCAGGCGCCGCGCCAGCCAGCCGACGGCGACGGCATCGGGGTAGGCCCAGCTCACCAGCAGGCAATCGTAGTTGGCCGAGCGCAGCTGGCGGCCCCGCTGGAGCAGCAGTGACAGCAGCCAGCAAAGTGCGTGCAATGTACGTCCGAAGCGAGGTGGATAGAAGAACGTGAAGTGATCGGTGCGCAAGCCGCTTACCTTCACCTCACCCTTCGTACCCGCCAGGCGTTCGCGAAAATCCACCGCCGTCAGTACGTCGACGTCGTGATATTGCCCAAGGCGCTCGAATTGCTGGCGGTTGAACGTGCCGCGCAGCGGGTCCCACGGTGTGGGGAACAGGTTGGTGAGGATAAGTACGCGCAATCGCATGATTCAGTCCCTTGAGTCCTGGTATAGCCGTGCGTAGCGCCCGGCCATGGCTTCCAGCGAGCCGTTCTGCTCCACCCACTCGCGTGCGGCACGACCGCAGGCAGAGGCTTGCTGCGGTTCCTGCAACAAGGCGAGCATCGCATCGGCCAGCGCACGGGGATTGCCTGCAGGTACCAGTCGCCCGGTGCGGCCGTCATACACGATTTCACCGTTGCCGCCGACATCGGTCGCCACGATGGGCAGCGCGACCGCGCACGCCTCAAGCAAGGCCATCGAATAACCCTCGCTGCGCGAGGAGAGTACGAACAGGTCCAGTCCCTGTAGCAGTTCGTGCACGTCGTTGCGGTCGCCGAGGAAATGCACGCTTTGCCGTACGCCTTCCTCCTGGGCGCATTGCTCGAGCTGTGCACGCAGTTCACCGTCGCCAATCAAGACCAGGGCGGTATCGGGGCGTAGTGCATGGATGCGGCGAAAGGCCTGGATCAGGCCAACCTGATCCTTGGCCCAGTTGAGCCGCCCCACATTGCCGATCAGTTTGTTGTGCGGCGGTAGCTGCAGCGCCTGCAGCAGCCGCTCGCGCATGCCGGCCGAGGCCGGCGCAAACGTATCGACCGCGATGCCGTTGGGCACCACCATGGCCTTGAGCCTGGGCACGATGCCTCGCGCCACCGCATCGCGACGGGCGGCTTCGCATACCGTGACGACCGTGTCCGTGCGCGCGAGCGAACGCCGGTAAAGCCACTCGCGGCGTCCCGTACGCTGATTGATGCTCATGCCGTGCCGTGTGTTCACCACGCGGCGGACACCCAGCCCGCAACTCGCCAGCACGGCCTGGTAATGCGCCACCGCGTTGTGCGTATGCAGGACCTCGGTCTCGTGCCCGCGGATCGTGCGCCGCGCCTGTGCCAGTGCGCGCAAGTCCAGTCCTTGCCGCTTGTGACAGCCGGTGACCGGGATCCCCAAGGCGTCCAGCTCATGCGCCTGCGATCCGGGTTCAAACAGGCATACGACCTGGCAGCGGTGGCCCTGCCGCTGTTGGATTTTCACCAGCTCCAACACCATGCGTTCCAGGCCGCCGCGATTGAGGTTCTCGACCACGTGAGTAATGTTCACGGCGGCAGCTCCGAAATGGTGAGTCGCGTCTTGCCGCTGCGCGTGGGCGGTATGTCGTCGACGAAGTGGCAATGCACCTCGATGTTGTCGCCCAGTACCTTGTGGATCTCGTGGCGGATCGTGGCCAGGGAGTCGTCGTTGAACGCCTTGCCGCGTACCAGCGAGAGATCGAGGCGGTCGAGCTGGCGTTGCACGATCTGGTACTGGTTGACGCCGGGCACTTCCTTGAGCAGGTACGGGAAGAACATGCCGGGCAGGATGCGGCCGTCGGGCGTGCGGATCGCATCGAGCATGCGTCCCTCGACCTGGGTGATTAGGGGCAGGCCACGACCGCAGATGCATGGCTCAGCGGACGCCGTAATCAGGTCGCCGGTGGCGTAGCGGATGAAGGGCATGCCGTAGTTGTGGAGGTCGGTGATCACGGCCTCGCCGGTCTGCGCATGAAGATGAGGATGGCTCGGCGGCAGGCGCTCGACCAGCAGATGATCGGCGTTGACATGCATGCCTTTGCGCTGCTCGCACTCGGCGGCGATGAGCATGAATTCGCGACAGCCGTAGGTATTGAAGGCGGGGCAGCCGAAGGCAGCCTCGATGATCTGGCGCTGGAACTCGTGCATCGCCTCGCCACAGACGATGAATGCCTTTGGCCGGTGCACCTGCCGTCCGTTAGCGAGCATCCATTGCGCTAGCCGCAGCAGCGGACTGAAATAGCCAAGCAGGATCTCCGGGCGATAGCTGTCGATGAGGTCGGCGTAGTCGCCCATATTCGCTTCCGTCATCTGGAAGCTGCTGACGACGCGCCGCCCAAAAGCCGCGTGATAAAGGCGATCCTTCCAGCGCCGCTTCAGGCTGGGCGAGCCCAGCCCCGCGCCCCACAGCATCAGGCTACGCCGACCGGGGAACGCGTTGGCCCAGCCATAGCCGCGCCACATGACCGCTTGGCGGCGCTCATTGCTCTCGCGCGTAAAGCCGAACTGCAAGGGTTCGCCGGTCGAGCCGCTGGTGCTTTTGTACAACATGCGGTCGCGCCACGAGCAGGATTTCAATTCGTCGGCATGGTCCCGAATGGTGGCCTTGGTCAGCAGGGGCAGGCGCGCATAGTCCTCAAGGCTGCGGATATCGTCCGGCGTAATGCCGAGTTCGCGCCATTGACGCTGATAGAACGGCACGTCGCGGTAGCAATGTTCAAGCAACTGCTTGAGTCGCGTCCATTGCAGTTCGGCGATCTGTTGCGCTGAGAACCACTGGACACGCTCGTACTCGGCCAGCCAGGACAGCGTGCGGCGGCGCATCACGCCCGTCTCGTAGGCCGGATACAGTACCCGCCGAAAGGTCGTTTCATACCAACCACCCATCACGGAGCCCCCCTGGTTGTGCTGGATGAACCATCCCCAGCCGACTGCTTGGCGATAACGCGGGTGATGTTCACGGCGGCAGCTCGGAAATCGTCACGCGTGTCTTGCCGCTGCGAGTCAAGGGGATATCGTCGACGAAATGGCAGTCGAGCTCGATGCTGTCGCCCAGGACTTTCTTGACCTCCCGGCGGATCGTGATCAGCGAGTCTTCGTTGAATTCCGCGTCGCGCACGATCGACAGGTCGAGTCGTTCGAGCTGGCGTTGCACCAGTTGGAAGCGCGCGACACCGGGAACGTCCTTGAGCATATGCGGGAAGAATTCGCCGGGAAGATAGCGGCCGTCCGCCGTGCGAATGGCATCCAGCACGCGACCGTCGATGTGCCGCAGTAGCGGCAAGCCACGCCCGCAGGCACAGCGTTCGGCGGAAGCGGTCGCCATGTCGCCATTGACGTAACGGATGAATGGCATGCCGTAGTTGAACAGGTCGGTGA
>DASXND010000183.1:0-5819 GCA_036495265.1 Dyella sp. | reverse complement strand
GTGTCCTCGATGAAATCCCCCAGGTGCGAGTCCTCGTCGTCGCCGATCGGCGTCTCCATCGAGATCGGCTCCTTGGCGATCTTCAGCACCTTGCGCACCTTGTCCTCGGGCATTTCCATGCGCACCGCCAGCTCTTCCGGCGTCGGCTCGCGACCCATCTCCTGCAGCATCTGCCGCGAGATGCGGTTCAACTTGTTGATGGTCTCGATCATGTGCACCGGGATGCGGATGGTGCGCGCCTGGTCAGCGATCGAGCGCGTGATCGCCTGGCGGATCCACCAGGTCGCGTAGGTGCTGAACTTGTAGCCGCGGCGGTATTCGAACTTGTCGACCGCCTTCATGAGCCCGATGTTGCCTTCCTGGATCAGGTCGAGGAACTGCAGGCCGCGGTTGGTGTACTTCTTGGCGATGGAGATGACCAGGCGCAGGTTCGCCTCGACCATTTCCTTCTTCGCGCGGCGGGCCTTGGCCTCACCGATCGACATCGTGCGGTTGATTTCCTTGATGTCGGTCAGCGGCAGGAACAGCTGGCGCTCGATCGAGGCGAGCTTTTCCTGCTCGGCGTCGATCGTATCCTTGAAACCCTTGATGTTCGGCGACCATTTCTGGCGCTTGCGACCCAGCTCGGCCGCCCACTCGAGGTTGCCCTCGTTGCTCGGGAAGGTCTTGAGAAACTCGGCCTTGGGCATTTTCACGTGCTTGACGAAGATGTCCATCAGCACGCGCTCGTGGTGACGGATGTCGTTCACCACTTCGCGCAGCTTGCGCACGAAGCCGTCGATCAGCGCGGACGGCAGCTTGAGCTTGAGGAACTCCTCAGCCATCTGGTCGCGCAGCTTGACGATCTTCTTGTCGGTGATGTCGGTGGCCTTGGGGGCCGCCTTCTGGAACTTGCCGTAGTAGTCGCGCAGCAGTTCCATGCGGCGCTTGACCTCTTCCGGATCCGGACCGGTCGGGCCGGCTTCCTCTTCCTCGGCGTTCTCGTCTTCTTCCTCGTCGGCTTCGACGTCGGTATCGACTTCCGCTTCGGCCGCGGCAGCCTGGGCCGCGTCGGCAGCCTCTTCCAGGTCGGCGAAGCCGGCCAGGATTTCGCTCAGGCGACGCTTGCCGTCCAGATGCTGGTCGTACTCTTCCAGCAGCAGCTGGATGGTCAGCGGGAAGCTGGCAAGCGCGGTCTGCACCTGGCCCAGGCCTTCCTCGATGCGCTTGGCGATGGCGATTTCGCCCTCGCGGGTCAGCAGCTCGACCGTGCCCATCTCACGCATATACATGCGGACGGGGTCGGTAGTGCGGCCGACTTCGGAGTCCACCGCCGACAGCAGCGCGACCGCTTCTTCAGCGGCGGCTTCGTCGTCGGTACCGGTGCCCGGCGCGGTGTCCGAGAGCGGATCGGCATCCGGTGCAGCATCGTGCACTTCAATGCCGACGCCCTTCAGCACCGCCATGATGTCTTCGATCTGCTCCGGATCGACGATGTCGTCGGGCAGGTGATCGTTAATCTCGGCGTAGGTCAGGTAGCCCTGCTCCAAACCCTTGGAAATGAGCGCCTTGATTTCCGATTGTTGCTCGGGAGCTTTGCTATTCATACCTACCGCCGCGTATGCAGGAACCGATCAGTATACCCATGTGATGCTTTTTTGACCAGTTTTCAAGTAAAAAACATGCGAACACCGACACGCAAAAATCGCGCCAAATAGGCATATTCCGGTGATTTTGTCGAAGTTGCGGTGTGTGCCGCGCTGATGCTGCTCATGGCGTCTCCAGCCAGAACGTCACCGGCCCGTCGTTGACCAGGTGAACCACCATATGGGCGCCAAAACGGCCGATTTCCACCCTCGGGTGTGCCGCTTGCGCCATCGCCACCAGACGGTCGAACCAGCGCCGGCCATCCTCCGGCGTGGCCGCCGTGGTGAAGCTGGGACGCATGCCCGAACGGGTGTCGGCGGCCAAGGTGAACTGGCTGACCAGCAGCAATTCGCCGCCCGTGTCGGTCAGGGAGCGGTTCATGCGGCCCAGGTCGTCGGCGAACACGCGATAGCCGAGCAGCCGTTCCAGCATGCGTCGGGTGCGCGGTTCGTCGTCGCCGGGTTGCACGGCCACCAGTGCGAGCAGGCCTGCCCCGATGGCTCCTACGGTTTCCAATTCTCCATCGGCATGGGCGACATCGACGCGGGCGGACTGGACGCGCTGGATCAGGGCGATCATGTGGAGTCAGCAGATGGCGATGGCATCAGTCTAAAGCCTGTCGATGATCGCCGCACGAGCTGCGCCAGGCCTCGCTGGCGCGCGGGACGGTTACACTGCGCCGCTCATGCGACCCGACATCTATCTCATCTATCTGCTCCTGCGTCTGTTCGGCCTGCTGCCGCTGCGCGTGCTGCACAGCATCGGTGCAGCGTTCGGCCGTTTCTCGCTATGGCGCCGCAGCGGTGCCGCGCACATCGCCTCGGTCAACCTGCGCATTGCCCGCCCGGGCCTGGACGATGCGGCGCATGCCGAGCTGCTGCGTGCGGCGATGATGGAAAGCGGCAAGTCGGCCACCGAGATCGCCAAGATCTGGGGCAGCGATGCGGAGCGCGCGCTGGACATGGTGCGCGAGGTGCGCGGCGAGGCCTTGTTCGATGCAGCCCTGGCGTCCGGCAAGGGGGTGATCATCGCAGCGCCCCACCTGGGTTGCTGGGAGCTGCTCAACTACTGGCTGTGTCGCAAAACGCCGATCGCCATCCTCTATCGCCCCCCACGTATCGCCGCGGTGGAAGCCTTGCTGCGCAAGGTGCGGGGTGGCCTGGCGCCCGAGCAGGTGCGGGCCGAGGGGGCGGGCGTGCGCACGCTGTACAAGCGGCTGGCTTCAGGTGGCACGGTGGGCATCCTGCCGGACCAGAAGCCGCGCGCAGGCGATGGCGAATTCGCGCCGTTTTTTGGCCGTGACGCGCTGACCATGGTGTTGCTGCCGCGTCTGGCGGCGCGTACCGGGGCCACCGTGCTGTTCGCCTTCGCCGAGCGGCTTGCCAAGGGCGAGGGCTACCGCATCCATTTGCTACCCGCGCCGTCGGGTGTGGTGGAGCAAGACCTTGCCCTCGCCTGCGCCGCGCTCAATCGCGGCGTCGAGCAATGCGTGGAGCTGGCCTTCGCCCAGTACCAGTGGCACTACAAGCGCTACACGGCCCATGACCGGACCAGCCCGTACGAAGTGCAGAAAACCTGAGCCCGATTCAGGGCGCGGACCGTTCCAGGCGACGCAGGAACACCGTCATTTCCTTCTCGGCCTGCTTGTCGCCACGCGCCTGCGCGACCTGGATGCCCTGCTGCCAGGCGGCAGCCGCACCAGCGTGGTCGTCCAGCGCCAGGCAGGCCTTGCCGAGCAGCTTCCACGCGGCCGAATAGGTCGGATCGAAGGTCACCGCCTGCCGCAGTTCCTCGGCCGCGCCATGTGCGTCGCCGGCCCCGAGCAGCGCGTTGCCGAGCGAGAAACGCAACAGCGCGCCATCGCGGGGGCCGCCGCATTGTGCGCGCAGGTTGGCGATCAGGGTGGCGTTCATCACTGCATGGAACGGAAGCGCCAGTCATCGACTTGATAGACGCGGGTCGGATGCAGCGGCTCGGGCGGTATCTGGCCAGCGCGCAACTGGGCCAGCGAGGTGGCGGGCCAGATGACGATCCAGCTCGAACGGAACGGTTGCACCAACAGCGGATAGCGCAGGTCGCTGGCCTCAAGTTTTTCTGGAAGCGCCACGATCAGGCCGTCGGGGTGTTCACGGGCAAACTGTTGCAGCGAATCGCCTTCGCTGAGGCGCTCGATCGGCCGGCTGATGCGTCCCTCGAAATGGAACTGGCCTGCGTACGTGCCCAGGTAGCCGATCGCCCGTCCATCGGCATCGGCAGCGCCGAGCAGGTGCGCCGACGGACGCAGGTCGAAGTTCTGCCAGGTGGTCAGGGTGAACAGCGTATTGAGGGCCAGCGTGCCGACCAGGCCCGCGAACGCCAGGCGGCGCAATTCGCCACGGCCACGCAACAACAGCAGCGCGCCCAGCAGCACGAACACCACGCTGAAGTAGCGGCTATAGCGCTGCGAGCTATCGAACCATTCGCCATGCAAATCGTTGTGCGCCACCAGCACGGGCAGGGCGAACAGGAAGGCGCCGAACAGGATGCCGCCCACGCCCAGGGGCCAGGTGCCCAGCCAGGGGTTCGTGGCCAGGGCCGGGCGCTGGTCGCGCAGCACGGCGATGGCACCGGCGATCAGCAGCGCCGCACCGGCGTACTCCGGCAGCGGGTAATACAGCTGCTTGCCGCTGATGAACGAGAACGCCAGCATCACCGGCAGCAGCCAGCACAGCGCGAAACGCAGGCCCATATCCAGCGGACGCCGCAGCGTGATCAGCGCAGCCCAGGCCCGCGGCCAGCCGCTGAACGGGAACAGCAGGCCGGGAATCGCGGGCAGGTACCACCAGAACGGGCGCGCGTGATCGAACGCATCCACCACTCTTCCGGCCGTCTGCGTGAAGAACAGGCGCTGGCGATAGGCCTCGCCGCCGCTGAAACCGGCGGGCAGCGCCCAGGCCAGCAGCATCGCGCCACCGAGCAGTACGGACAGCAGGCCGCGGCCATACCAGCGCGCGCGGTTGTCGCGCGCCCAGTCATTCCATAGCGGCCCCAGCAACCAGGGGAAGGCGACGTGCAGCAGCATGACCGGGCCCTTGGTCAGCAGGCCGGCGCCAATGCACAGGCCGAACAGCAGCCAGCGTGGTTCGGCGCGATGCGCCTTGGGGGTTAGACACAGCAATGCTGCCAGCACCCAGACCGCCAGCAGCACTTCGTACATGATCTGCAGGCCGAACAGGAACGCATAGCCCAGCGCCAGCAGGATCCATGGCGCTCCCTTGGCCACCCATGGGCGGTTGGGGAACAGGCGCTGTGCCAGCACCGATACCAGCACCAGCTGTGCGCCGCCGAAGATCACCTCGAGCACGCGCGGCCAGATGTCGTTGACGCCGAACACGAGCCAGCCGGCGTGGATCATCCAGAACAGCAGTGGCACCTTCTCGCTATACGGCGTGCCATTGATATGCGGCACCAGCCAGTGCTGGTGGTTCCACATTTCCCACGCCACGGCGAGCGTGCGGGTGGAGTACAGCGGCATCGGGCCGTGCGAGAAGATCGCCAGCAGCGCGGCGAGCGTCCACAGCGGCAGCCAGGGCCACAGGGATCGCAGGTGTTCGGAGCGGCTGTAGCTGCTGGATGCCACGGACAGTCCCCTTGTGGAAGTGCGCCGATTCTAGCTCTACCCACCTGCTTCCACCGCCTACCCTGTTTTGCCAGCGGGGGAGGCCGTACAGCGATGTCAGGCCGGACCCCAGTAACCGATACGACGGCGGATCTTGAGTTTGCGCCAGAAATTCCACGGCTTGCGGCGCCGGTTGCGCCCGCCCGCGGCAATGAAGGTGTCGATAGCCCGCAGCACGCGTTCGCTGGAGTGGCCATCGCGGTACGGATGGATCGCATCGCCGTACTCCCGGATCGCCTGCATCAGCTCGGGCGGTCGCGCCAGGGCGCGCTCGATCGCCGGCTCGAACTGCGATGCCTCGTCGATGTCGATCAGCTGCGGACCCGGGCGGCGGTTCTTGAACGTCACCACCGGCTTGCCGGTGAGCAGGAATTCGTTGAGCGCGGACGAGGTATCCGAGCACATCATGTCCACCTGCGGGAACAGCTCGAGGATGTTGTCGTTCTCGGCGAAGCTGAGGAACTCGTTTTGCAGCGCCTTGTAGCGCGCCGTGGTTTCCGGCTTCATCTTTGGATGGAAGGTGACGATCCAGCGC
>DASXND010000182.1:0-4775 GCA_036495265.1 Dyella sp. | reverse complement strand
TCAGAACTTGGCATGCAATTCGACGCCCCACACACGGGGCGGCGAAATGCTGCCGAACGGTGTGCCGAACACGCTGGTGCTGATGTTGTTCACGCCCGTCACGTACCGTTTGTTGAAGATATTGGTGCCATACAGTGCCACACCCCAGCGATTGCCAGCTGCGCTCCAGCCCAAGCGGGCGTCGGTGCGCTGTTGGCTGGTGCCGACCTGGAAGTTGGGGCTGATGTTGCACTGGCCCTGCACCTGCGAATCGGAATTGCAGCGCGTCTTGCCACGGTAGGCCTGCGACAGGTCGAACTCCACATCGCCGGTTGCCACATGATGCCACGTGTAGGCCAGCGAGGCGGCGGCAGAGAACTCCGGCGTGCCGGTCGGCTGACCGTTCAGGTCGGTGCCGTCGGGCGCCGTTGCATTGCGATAAGTGTCATCGATATAGGCGCCGTTGAAGCTGATGCGCAAGCTGTCGATCGGTTGCCACTGGGCTTCGAGCTCCAGGCCCTTGGCTTCCTGGTTGCTGCTGTTGACGATGTAGACCGGCACGGCCGAGCCGGCGCTGTTCGGGTCCAGCGCCAGCGACTGCAAATTGTTGTAGCGGTAGTAATACATCGAGGCATTCAGCAGCAGGTTCTGGTCGGGGAACAGGCTCTTGATGCCGGCCTCATAGTTCGTCACCGTTTCAGGTGCGAAACGCGAGCCGATCTCCACGCTGTTGTAGCCGCCAGCCTTGTAGCCTCGGGTAAACGACACGTAGCCCATCACGTTGGGCGTGAACTTGTAGTCCGCCACGACGCGGGGGCTGAAATTGTTCCAGGTGTTGCTTTCCGATACCGGTATGCCCACGAAGGTGGGGAAGATCACATTGCCGCCGAACGCGGCCAGCGCCGCCTGCGCTTGGGGCGGCAGCATCTGGGTGATGCCAAGCCCGTTGAGTCCGGTGATGACGCCATCGAACGCGGGCGCGCTGCGCGGCATGTTGTACCAGCTGAACTCTTTCTCGTCGCGCGTATAGCGCAGGCCGGTGGTGATGTTGAACTTGTCGTTGACGTGCCAGATCACGTCACCGAACGCGGCATACGCCTTGAAGTTGCCGTTATTGCTGATGCCCTCGTGCCAGGGATAGCCGAGCAGGCTGAAGGGCAGGCCGAACGAGGCCAGCGCGTTGCTGATATCGGTCAGTGGTGTACCGACGCCGAGGACGTTTTGCGCCAGCGTGTCGAGGCTGCTGGTGTTGGTATTGGTCTGGCTCTGCTGGCGCGCCTGTTCCTGGTAGTAGCTGACGCCGCTCACCCAGTCCATCAAGTCGTTGTTGCCCGAAAGCTTGAACTCCTGGTACCAGCTGTTGTTGTGTTCGATGTTGGCCGTGTCGAGATAGGTGACGACATGGTTGGTGCCATCGTAATCGCCGAGATTGACGGTATCGAAGCCGCGCCAGGCTGTGGTGGACACCAGGCTGCCCCAGGAGAAGGAGTGATCGATCGACAGCGTGCCACCGTCGAAACGGCGCGTTTCCTTCGCGCCGATCGCATCGTTGTAGAGCGGCGCGTGCAGCGGGTTGAGATAGGTCGTCGGATCGGCCGGAAACGGCGCGCGCTGGTTGGTGTCGCTGGACAGCGGTATCAGGCCGATAGCCGGTTCGGGCGCCTGGTTGAGCTTTTCGTGATCCCATGACAGCAGCACGCGGGTATCGTCGGTGACGTTCCAGCGATACACCGCACGGGTGCCCCACTGGTTCTCTCCGCCGTATTGCTTGCCGGTGGCGGCGTCCTTGATCCAGCCGTCGCTCTGGTTGTCCAGCACGCTCAGGCGCAGCGCCATGTCCTGGTTGATCGGGATATTGAGCAAGGCGTCGCCGTAGCGCTGGCCCTCGTTGCCGATGCGCACGCGCGCGTCGCCCTCGAACTTGTCGGTCGGCTCGTTGGTGACGATCGAGATGGCGCCGCCTGCGGCATTGCGGCCGAACAGCGTGCCTTGCGGACCCTTCAACACCTCGATGCGCGCGATGTCGTTGAAAGCCAGCAAGGCGCCACCCGAACGCGCGGCGTAGACGCCGTTGACGTAAACGCCGACGGCGGGTTCGGTGCCGACGCCGAAGTTGCCGGTGCTGATGCCGCGCAATTCGTAGGTGGGCTGGGTCGGCTGGCTGGCGCTGACCACCAGGCCCGGCACGAAGATGTCCATCTTGCTGAGGTCGGTCGCGGCCAGCGTCTCGATCTGCTTGGCGGTGATGATCTGCAGCGGAATCGGCACCGACTGCACTTCCTGGGTGCGGCTCTGCGCGGTCACGGTGACGTTGCCAAGCAGCTTGGCTTTGTCGGGATTGGCGGTGGTGCCGCTGGCGCCCGAAGTTGGGTTGTCCTGCGGCGACGGCTGTGCCTGATCGTCAGCGAACGCGACGGCAGCATGAGTGCCGAGCAGAAGTACCGTGCCACCGAACAACAGGCGGCGCAGGCAAACGGATAGCGGACGTGGACGCATGATCATCACCGGTTTCTCCCCTTTGAATTATGTAGAGCCGCGGTCCCAGCCCGCGGCTTGCAGAGCATTCAATGGATGGCGACGCAGCCCCCCGACTGCGCCGCGATCCATGCCTTGATCAGTGCAACGCCCTCACGGTGCACCGTGCTTCTCCCCAACTCGGGCATCATCACGCCAGGATCGGCCGAGTCCATGCGATACGGCAGGATGGAGTCGTTCGGAATGCCTGGCACGATGTCGAACAAATGGTCACCGGTACCACGGCCGGCCGCAACAGGCGGCTTGCAGAGTCCCAGATGGCGGTCTTCAGGGGCGCTCACGTCCAGCGTCAGCGCCGTCGTATTCGCCGCGCCCTTCGGATTGTGGCAATGCCCGCAATTGATATCGAGATAGGCGCGCGCACGCGCGTCGAGCGTAGCGTGTGTGTCCATCCAGTTCGCGTTGCGCGGCGCCTCGGCCGCCGTTGGCGCGCCGGTGAGATAGCCCACTTTCATCAGGTGGACGAGCTGGTTTTCCTCACCCTCGGCATAGTGATAGTCGCGATTGAGGTGACGCGCCTTGGGTCCGATCGGATGGATCTTGCGCGTGACCAAGTCCTGCGCGTGGCAACTGGAGCACTGGCTTTCGTCGGGCACCACATAGTTGAAGTCTTCGCGTTCGCCGGCATCGGCGACCAGGGTCAGCGGAATCACCGCGCCGGTGCGGGCCAGTTCGGCGTCGCTCTGGTCGTCCTTCCACACATACGGAATGGCCGCCCAGCCCGCCTCACGGCGCACCAGGATGCGTGTCTCAACCAGGTGCACGTGGTCCAGATCAAGGCCTTGGCCAGCGAAATCGCGCGAGCTGTCGTAGGTGCGCGCGACGTCGCTGAATTTTCCGTTCGCCGTCTTCGGGTAATAGAAAGTCTTGCTGATGATGGTGCCGACCGGGAAATCGAACGTATCGGTGGCGTCGTACTTGGCCGCGACGCCCTTGGGCATCCAGATCGTGCGCAGCTTGTGCGCGTAGTCGGTGAACAGCGGCGTGTTGAGGTCGTATGGCACCACGCCTTGATTGAGCACGAGCTTGCCGCCGCGTACCTCCACGACGTGCCAGTCGCTCAGCTTCGGCGGACGGCCATCCGCCTGGAAAGCCACCGGGTCCAGTCCGCGGTGGCAGGCACTGAGCAGGAACAACGCCAGCAACAGGCCAGCGCGCAAGCATGACTTCATCGACATCGACTACTACCTCAGGCCTTCGGTTCCGGATCGAGTACGACCGGCGGCAGCTTGGGCAGCGTGCATTGGTACGGCTTGGTGTCGGTGCTGGGGTTCTTGTAGTCGTGCGGACCGTCGGCGTTGATCACACCGACGTCGCCGTTCTGAACGCAGAAGCGCTCGCCGTCGGGCGGCAGGCCGTTCACCAGGGTCTTCTCGTTCACATAGCCATCCCAGAGGATGTCCGGGAACCTGCCGTTGATGCCGTAAACGGCGGTCTTGAGCGCCTTCAGCTTGAAGCCGTCGGGCGAATCGCCACCACCCTTGAAACGGTTGTCGTAGATGAAGATGCCCTTCGGGTAGGGGTTGTACTCGGCCGCCACGCCCCTCTTGTTGTAGTAGTTGGTGGAGAAGTAGCTGGAGATGATGATGTTGACGCTCTGATTGTCGGCAATGTCGTTGTCGAAAATCTCCACCTTGTCATTGGAGTTCACCACCACGCCCGCGCCGCGCGGCACGCTCGCCACCGCCGCGCCCTTGGCGGCGAAGTTGTCGGTGTTGTTGCCGAACACCTTGTTCTTGAACACGCGCGAGCTATGGCCGGCCTGCGACAGGTTCGGCATGTTGAACACCAGGATGCCACCCGTGTTGTTGGTGGTGGTGTTGTCATAGACGTCGGCGTTGACCGAGTTCTCGATCTCGATGCCGGCCACGTTGTATTCGGCATGATTACGGCGCACCACGATATTGTCGGACTGGCCGACATAGATGCCCGCGTCTGACGCGCCAATGACGACCGAGTCCTCGATCAACACGTTCTGCGTCTTCACCGGATACAGGCCGTAGGCACCGTTGGTGGTCTTGGGACCGCCGGTCCATTCCACGCGCACGCCGCGGATGGTGATGTTCTTGCCCTGGTTGATCTTCAGGGCGTCGCCCTTGGTGTCTTCCAGGGCGAGGTTCTCGATGGTGAAGTCGTTGGCATTCACCAGCAGGCCCTCGGGGCCGACCACCTGGCCCTTGAACGACAACACGGTCTGATCCTTGCCGGCACCCTTGATGGTCACGCCATCGGTGCGCAGGCTCAGGCCGCGCTGGAGATGG
>DASXND010000181.1:0-4854 GCA_036495265.1 Dyella sp. | reverse complement strand
GGTGCCATCCGCGGCGGCCTGCGTTACGCGGTACGGCAGCACACCGGCGGCGGCGACCACGACGATCAACAGCCAGGCGCGTGTGCGTGAGGTGGTGTCCTGGGCGCTGTGCTGCAGCATGGTCAATCGCCTTTTCAGATTGTTGAAGGTGGGCGAGGCGCCGGCCAGACCAGCATGCAGGGGATGGGCCACACCCAGGCGCAGCAGCAGGCGGCCGTAGTCCTGTGGCGCGGCATGATGTTGTTGCACCACCTGGGCATCGCATGCGGCCTCGCGGTGCAGTGCGTATTCGCGCATCGCCCAGGCGGCCAGCGGATGGAAGAAGAACAGCCGTTGCGCCAACGCCGGCACCCAGCCCATCCACAGGTCGCCGCGACGCAGATGTGCCAGCTCGTGCCCGAGTGCCAAGGCAGACTCGTCAGCGGAGAGGCACTGTTGTGCCGGCAGCAGCACCGTCGGTCGCCACAGCCCGGTGACTTGCGGCGAGCTGATGGAAGGCGACACGCGTAGCGATGGGCAGTGCCGCAGGCCCATGGCCTTCGCCTGGGCGGCGCAGGCGGCGTGCAGGGCAGGGTCGTGCAAGGGCCGCGATTGTCGGATGACCGAGCGTGCTTCAAGCCATTGGCGCCAGGCCAGCACGATCTGTACGAGTACGCCGGCCAGCCACAAGGCAAACAACACGAGCTTCCAGTTCGTATGCGCTGGCTCGCCTGCCGTCGGCGTTGCAACGGCGACCTGGCTTGCCGATGCATCCGTTGTCGGCGCGGCGGTGTTGTCGGCAATCTGGGCGAAGCCCGAGCGGTGATACTCGGTGGGGGCGGCGAACGTGGCAACGACGGATGCTGCCGGGGCCGCTGCGGGCGTTGGCGACAGCAGGCGCAGTTGCAGCGGTGTGGCGACCACCAGTCCAAGCAGTAGCTGCACGCCCAGCAGCCACCAGAGCAGGCTTCGCGTGGCGGCGGGCAGACGCGGCATGTAGCGGCCAAGCAGCCAGACGATGCCGATCAGCACGGCTGCCTGTACGGACGTCCACGCCAGCCGGCTGACGATGACCTCGGCAAGTGATGTGAGCGCGCTCATCTCAGGTCTCCTTGCGGCGCGACTGCAGCTGGCTCACCAGCGCTTCCAGCTCGGCGAGTTCCGTATCGCTGACCTCGGCGCGTTCGGACATCCACGCGACGAAGGGCGACACCGAACCGCTGAGCGTCTTTTCGACAAACTGGCCGACCGCCGAGCGCATGACTTCGCCGGGACCCGTGGACGGGCTGTAGCGATACACGCCATCGACTTGGCGGCGGCGCAGAAACGCCTTGCTGCGCAGCCGGTCCATCATGGTCAACACGGTGGAGCGGGCCAGCCCACGGGGTTCGCCGAAGCCGGTGACGACTTCAGCGACCGAGGCGTGGTTGTGTTCGGCGATGTATTGCAGCAGCGCCAGTTCCTGGTCGCCGATGGATGGCTTGGCCATGTTCGCGATTCTCGTGACTACATCTGTAGTCAACCTAACCCCTGACTACAGATGTAGTCAATAGGTCGTTGGGCAGGGCGGCTGTAGGAATCATGCTTGTTGCGTCGCACAAAAAGCGGAGTAGACTTCGCGCCGTCCTCATCCAGCAGCGCGCATTGGAGTGCGCTTATATGACGGCCGTATCCCGCTCATTCGCCGACCCGTCCCGCCGCATTCGGCAACGCATCCGCTGACGGGCTAGCGCTCCCAATCGTTCTCCAGGCGGTGACTTCCACCAGCGCGTCGCTCGCGCTGACGGGTGAGGCTTGCCGGATGGACGTCGACATCGGCGCGTAACGCCGTATTCAACCCAAGGGGAAATCCATGAAGACGTTCGTCAACTGGCTGACGCATCGATGGTGGCCGTTCGCCATCTGCCTGCTCGTCTATATCGCTGTTATCGGGCCAGAACTGATTTCAGCCGCCAGCACGTCCGCCGTGCTCGTCGGCCTTGGTGTTTTGGCCGCACTGGCGGCGTGGGGCTATGTCGTCCTGCGTCGTGTTCTCTCTCACAAGGAATGATCAAGCCATGAAACGCGTAGTGACCGTGTTGTTATCGCTTTCGGTGCTCTTGCTTGCCGCCTGTTCCAAAGTGCCTGCCGGCAATGTCGGCGTGAAATTCCAGATGTATGGCGACGACAAGGGCTCCTTGCACGAATTGCCGCCGGGTCGCTACTGGGTGGGTTGGGGTTACGAGATGTACACGTTTCCCACCTTCACCCAGACGTATACGTTCACCCGGTCCACCTCTGAAGGCCGTCCAGTCGACGAGTCGATCAGCTTCCAGACCTCGCAAGGTCTCACCGTGAATGCCGACGTGGGCATCACCTATCACATCGATCCATCCAAGGTGACCTTGATCTTCCAGAAGTACCGCAAGGGCATCGACGAGATCACCGATGTCTATCTGCGCAACATGATCCGGGATGCGCTGGTGAAAGACGCCTCCAGTCTCGATATCGAATCGGTCTACGGCAAGGGCAAGGCAAGTCTTATCGACACCGTGCAGAAAGACGTCGCTGACGAGGTGGGGCCCGTCGGCATCGTGGTGGAGAAAATCTACTGGGTCGGCGAACTGCGGCTGCCGGAAAACGTGGTGCAATCGATCAACGCCAAGATCCAGGCAACGCAAATGGCCGAGCAACGCCAGAACGAGGTGGCCCAGGCACAGGCCGAGGCGCAGAAGGTGGAGGCCGAAGCCCTGGGCAAGGCGCAGGCTCAGCTCACCATCGCGGAAGCAGAAGCCAAGGCCATTTCGCTGAAAGGTGAGGCATTACGCCAGAATCCGAACGTGGTGCAGATGTCGGCCGTCGAGAAATGGGACGGCCACCTGCCTACCTATAACGGTGGTGGTGCCTTGCCCTTCGTGAATCTGAGCGGCCAGGTGCCAACAAAGTAAGCAAGGTTGCGGGCGAGGCACCTGCCTCGCCCGCTGTCGACGCAAGCGCCGGACGTCGCCTGCGGTGTAGTGCCGCGATCACAGCGTGATTTTCCCGTTTCTTGATTCACGTCATCCCACGGAAGGTACGGATGCCCGCCAATGGGCCGGACTAACGCACAACGGAGGGTGCGCCATGACCTTTATGGCTTGGCAGGACGATCTCAACACCGGCATCAAGGTGATCGACAACCAGCATCGGCGCATCGTGGAGATGATCAATCATCTGCATGACGCCATGGAGCACCGCGAGCGACAGGACGTCAGCGACATACTGGACGAGCTGGTGGACTACACGCTGTCGCACTTCACCTTTGAAGAGTCGCTGATGGAGGATGCGGGCTACGAGTTCTGCCGGGCGCATAAGCGCGTTCACGAAGTCTTCGTCAAGCGCGTCTCCGAATATCGCATGCGTTTTCGTGCCGGCGAGGACATTTCCAAGGAACTGCTCCACACGCTATCGCACTGGCTGTTCAACCATATCCGTAACGATGACAAGGCCATCGTCGATTCCGTGCGACGCCATATGCGCGATGTGGGCAACGATCCCCACGAAGGCGGCTGGTTGTCGCGTGCGCTAAGGCGGTTCTTCGGAGGTGCGCGTTACTGAGGCAGCCTGCGCGCCCCAGTGACGCATGGCATCAGAACGCCATGTCGAACGACACTTCGCCCTGCACGCCTACCTGGTAAGCCGAGACGCGGCGCTCGAAGAAGTTGGTCACTTCCTGCACGTCCTGAAGGTCCATGAAGTCGAATGGGTTCTTGGCGCCGTATTTCTTCGGCAGGTCGAGCTGCGTCAGACGCTGGTCGGCGCAGTATTCGAGATACTGGCGCATGTCCTTTGCCGACAGGCCAGCCACGCCACCGGAAAGCACATCCTCGGCAAACTGCGTCTCGCAGGCAATCGCCTCTTCCATCATTTCTTCGATCTGGCTGCGCATCTCGTCATCGAACAGACCGGGCTCCTCCGATCGCACGGTCCGCACGACGTCGAACGCAAACGCCATGTGGCTGCTCTCGTCGCGGAACACCCAGTTGGTGCCGGATGCAAGCCCGTGCAGTAGGCCACGCGAACGCAGGAAGTACACGTAGGCGAACGCAGCGAAGAAGAACAGTCCTTCGATGCAGGCGGCGAAGCAAATCAAGTTGAGCAGGAACTGACGGCGGTGCTCGCGCGTTTCCAGTCGATGCAGGTTCTGCACCGACTCGATCCACTTGAAGCAGAACTCGCCCTTCTGGCGAATCGAGGGAATGGTCTCGATCGCATGGAACGCTTTGTTGCGCTCGGTCGGATCGGGAATATAGGTATCGAGCAGGGTCAGGTAGAACTGTACATGCAGCGCTTCTTCATACAGCTGGCGCGACAGGTACATCCGCGCTTCCGGCGCATTGATGTGCTGGTACAGATTAAGCACCAGGTTGTTCGCCACGATGGTGTCGCCAGTGGCGAAGAACGCCACCAGACGATGGATCAGGTGACGATCCGCCTCCGACATCTTCGACTTCAGGTCGGTCACGTCGAGCGAGAAGTCCACTTCCTCCACCGTCCAGGTGTTCTTGATCGCATTGCGATACATCTCGTAGAACTCGGGGTAGCGCATGGGGCGCAAGGTGAGTTCGAAACCGGGGTCGAGGATGTGCTGGGTGGACATCGGTGCCTCAGAGGTGGTTTGTTGCTCGCCAGTCAAGGCAAGTTATAAAGAGCCGTCATTCCAGCGAAAGCTGGAATCCAGTGACTTCCCGCTTTTCGACGTCGCGTGTCGGCGAAAGGCGCTGGATCCCAGCTTTCGCTGGGATGACGAGAGGTTTACTGGCACGCCTCGCAGTACTCAGGATTTTCGAGCGAACAAAACACCGCCGCCGTCGCCTGTTCCTGTTCCACTAGCGGTGCCACCTTCGCCGGCACCGA
>DASXND010000180.1:0-7586 GCA_036495265.1 Dyella sp. | reverse complement strand
GACGAATGTGAGCCATGACACCAATGGTGCCGGCGCTTACTACACCTTGTATGCCGACTACGACCTGCCCGCCATCGGTTACCTGATGCACTCCGCGGAATTGCAGTGGCAGGGCATGAATGGCCCGGCCATGCGACGCTTCTTTGGGCTCACGCCGCAACAGGCGGAACGGCTCGGCGTGAATCCATGGAGCCCGGGTTCCGGCAGTCAGCAGGTAACACTGGAATACAGCGCGTTCATGCCGACCAGCCTGCATACCGGCTTTGCGCTCCTGATCGAATACACGCGCCTGCTCGACCAGGCAGCGGATAGTCCGCTGGTACGCCACTATGGCAATGCCAATCAGCTCACCACGACGCTGGCCTTCTCGTACCGCTTCTGAAAACGCCGCTATTGGCCTGTCCAAACGAACGCACTGGTGAGTTCGTCGCCGGCGTAGCGAGCCACCGCCCGACCCGGCTTCAGCGATCGTCACGCGTCCAGATCTGTCCATCGACCTCATGCACGGGGAAGCTGGCGATGGGCTCATAGGCCGGTGGACAGGTCACCGCACCGGTACGCACATCAAATCGCGCGCCATGACGCGGACATTCCACTTCGAATCCATGTACTTCGCCACCGGCGAGATCACCGCCATCATGGCTGCAGACGTCCTCGATGGCGTAGAGATCGCCGTCGATGTTGTAGACGGCGATGGCGGTATCGCCATCCCACACCACCTTGAACTCGCCGGGCAGCATGTCGCTGCGCGTCCCCACGAAAATCCAGTCGGCGAGATTCACGCGGCCACCTCGTCCAGCGGCTTGCTCATGCAGACGAAGCGCAGATCCTCGCGACGCGGAATGCCGAAACGCTCCTGGCCGTAGGGAAACGGCTTGAATTCACCCGTAAGCCGATAGCCGCGACGTTCGTACCAGGCAATCAACTCGGCGCGCTGCTCGATCACTGTCATGTGCATCGCGGTGCAACGCCATTCATCGCTCGCGACTCGCTCCGCTTTGGCCAACAGAGTCCGGCCAAGCCCCCCTTTTTGCAGCACAGGGCTAACCGCGAACATACCGAAGTAACCGACCTTCCCCTGCTGTTCGATATGGCAGCAGGCGATCAGTGTGTCCTCCTGCTCGGCCAGCAGCAAGACGTTGCCCGTACGTTCGATCAAGCCGGCAACGCTCTCGGCATCGGTACGCCGACCATCGAGCAAATGGGATTCGGTCGTCCATCCCCGCATGCCGGACTCACCGCGATAAGCGGACTCGACCAGGCTGACGATGGACGGGACATCGGCTATGACGGCCGTACGGAATGAAAGCGGCGAGGACAGAGACATCGGCAGATGATAATGCCTGCCTTCGTTCCCGTCATGGCGGCGCACCTCACGGTGCGCCGCCAGATGGCCCGCCTTAGTGCCCTGCGACTGGCGTCGCGACCAGCATGCCGAAGCCTTCCACCGGCTTGCCCTTGGCAGGCTCGAAACCCCCGATCTCGAGCTCACTATCGCTGTCCGTGGTCACGCTGCGGCCCAGTTCACCGAGGGCCACGCTCGCACCGGCCACGGAATGAAGTTCGTTTTCGACGAGTCCCTTGAGCGTTGCGGGTGCCGCCGCATGAACCATGGTCGCCCCCCCGTGAGCGTAACGACACCCACAGGAATGCTTCCGGCTTATTTCCGAGCCATGGATGAATCCTTCGGTGAATAAACGCCTGGACGTTTTCGCAACGATGGAATGCCCACCGGCGCGTGCTGTCATCCAACCGAAACGAGACAAGTGCTATGACCAAGGGGACGCAGGGAACTTACCGACCTGTAAGGAAGCCCTGCATGGCCAACCACTTCACAGAAACTGCCTGCCAACGGAACCCGGAACACCCTTCATGAGAATTCTGATTGTGGAAGACGATCGAGAGACCGTTTCGAACATCACTGCCGGATTGCGGGCCAATTCCACACACATCGACAATGCCATGGATGGCTATACGGGCTTGACCATGGCCGGGCGTGCCCAGTACGACCTGCTAATCGTCGATCGCATGCTTCCCAGGCTCGACGGCCTGTCGATGGTGCGCGAACTGCGAAATGCCGGTCTTGAAGTACCCGTGCTCATGGTGTCAGCGCTCGGCGAAGTGGACGCCCGCGTCGAGGGGCTGGAAGCCGGCGCCGATGACTATCTCGCCAAACCCTTCGCCATGATCGAGCTGCGCGCCCGATCCGCCGCGCTGTCGCGTCGCTCCCATGCGAACGACAAGGCCACGCTCTTGCGCATAGCGGACCTGGAATTGAACCGGGTGTCCCACGAGGTGCGTCGCAACGGCAAGCTGATCGACCTTCAGCCACGCGAGTTCCGGCTATTGGAATACTTGATGAACCATAACGGACGCGTAGTAACCCGCAGCATGTTGCTTGAGCACGTCTGGGAGTTTCATTTCGATCCCCAGACCAGTGTGATCGAGACGCATATCAGCCGCCTTCGCGCCAAGATCGACCGGGGCTTTCATCAGGAGCTGCTACACACCGTGCGCGGTGCGGGATATTGCCTTCGTGTTTCGGACTAGCTTGTGGAGAACGGCCGCATTCCGCATGGCCCTGATTCAGGCCTCGCTCTTCGCGTCGGTGCTGGTCGCGCTGCTGGGTAGCACATGGTGGAGCGTCAGCGACTACGCCGAAGCCCAACTTCGTGCAGAAGTTAAGACCGAAATGGCCAGCCTGCTGCAGGCCGCCTCGGACGGCACCTTGCGCGAGCAGATCAATCAACGCGTCGCCGTGATGCCAATAGGCCCGGAATACTACCTTCTGACCGACGCCTCCGGGCAACGACTGGCAGGCAACCTCAGCTACCGGCCCACCCGTGTCGGTTGGCACACGGTGGCCTTGCAGGGCGCACTCGGCGAAGACAACTCGGATGCGGATAGCGTCCACCTTTACGCCGCGCACCTCGCCGACGGGCGCTGGGTCGTCGCGGGTAGCGATAACCGCACCGTGGTAGAGCTGAGCGAGCTCATGAGCAGCCGCTTTCTGGAAATCGGCATACCCGCCATCGTGCTTGTACTGCTGATCGGCGGATTCGGCGGCCTGCTGTATCTACGCCGGATCGACCGCCTGGGCGCCATGGCGGAACGCGCGCTGGAGGAACAGTCGACCATGGTCATTGCTGGCCCAGGCAAGGGCGACGAGTTCGACCGGTTGGCCACGCGGTTGAATCAGATGCTCAGCCGCATGCGCGTGCTCATGGATGGCATGCGTCAGGTATCCAACGACATCGCTCACGATCTCCGGACGCCATTGACGCGCATGCGCCAACGCATGGAAGTGTGCCTTGAACGCCACGATGACGAAGTGCACCTGCGGGAGGGCATGCAGCAGTCGATCATCGATATTGACCATTTGTTGGCAGTCTTCCGGGCACTGCTTCGTATTGCCAGCGTCGAATCGCGCCATCGCAGGGCGGGATTCGGGGCCGTGGCCCTGTCCAGCGTCTTTGAATCCATCGCAGAGACCTATCGCCCTGTCGCCGAGGATCTCGGGCAGCATTTCGACGCGATGATTCAGCCGGGCCTGTGCGTGCTCGGCGACCTCGCACTGCTGACGCAGGTGATGGCAAACCTGGTCGAGAACGCCCTTCATCACACGCCTACCGGCTCCCGTGTCCAGCTCGACCTGTTTGCGACGCCCGACGGCATCGTCGGACGCGTCAGCGATTCCGGGCCAGGCATTCCCGTTGAGGCGCGCGATCACGTACTGCGACGCTTTGTGCGCCTGGACAGCAGTCGAGCCACGCCAGGCAGCGGGCTTGGGCTGGCACTGGTCGCCGCCGTCGCGGATCTCCATGGCATACGGCTGGTGTTGGGCGATGGCGCTCCCGGACTTGTCGTCGAACTCGCTTTCCCGGCATCGGAACTTGCTCCGCCTGCTCACATATATGACCTTCGACACTGTGCCGTTCGGCCTAGCGTTATCTAGCCTGAAGGATCACGCTGAAGGCAGCCCTGATCGACTCAGGGCTGGCCGTCTCGCACAGACCCAAGAGGGAGAGAGCATTGAAGAACCGCATTGTGAAACCGCTGGCGCTCGCCGTTGGCCTGGCCTTCTGCAGCGGCGCATGGGCCGCGCCGTCTGGCGCCTTTAACATCAAGGAGCTCGGCAGCACCAAGGACGCGTGCAACGACTTCAACGGCTTCGTCAATGCGAAATGGCTCGCTGCCAATCCGATCCCTGCCGACCGCACGCGCTGGGGCTCGTTCGATTCGCTGCGTGAGGACAGCCTCAACGTACAGCACACCATTGTCGAGCAGGCCGCCAAGGACGCCGCCAAGGCCACGCCGGGCTCGATCGAGCAGAAGATTGGCTACCTGTATGCATCAGGCATGGACGAGGCTGCCATCGAGAAGGCCGGTTTCGAGCCGATCAAGCCAGAGCTGGCGCGCATTGCCGGGTTGAAGAACAGCAGCGATATCGTCGCCTATATCCGCGACAGCTACGCCCAGGGCAATCCGGTGGCATTCCGCTTCTACGGCAGCCCGGACTTCAAGGATTCCAGCAAGCAAATCGCCTACGCGGGCCAGGGCGGCCTGGGACTCCCCACCGCCGATTACTACAGCAAGCCCGACTTCGAGAAGATCCGCACGGCCTACGTCGGCCACATCGCGCGCACCTTGGAGCTGACCGGCGTAAGCGCCGACGACGCCCAGAAGCAGGCCAAGGCCGTGATGGCGTTCGAGACCCGCCTGGCCGCCGCCTCCCTGGTGCCCACCGAACTGCGCCAGCCGGAAAACCGCTACCACTACGTCAGCATCGCCGACGCCGACAAGGCGACGCCGCACTTCGATTGGGCGGCTTTCTTCAAAGCCCAGAACGCCGATGTCTCCAGCGGCTTCTCGCTGTCGCAGCCGAAGTTCTTCGCCGAGTTCGACAAGATGCTGGGCGACGTATCGGTCGCCGACTGGCAGGCGTATCTGCGCTTCCACGCCATCGACGACGCCGCGCCTTACCTGTCCACGCCGTTCCAGCAGGAAGACTTCGCCTTCAACGCGCAGACATTGAACGGTCAGAAGGAAATGAAGTCGCGCTGGAAGCGTACGCTCGATACCGTCGAAGGCGGCATGGGCATGGCACTGGGCCAGCTCTACGTCGCGCAGACGTTCTCACCGGAATCGAAGCAGCGCGCGCAGGAACTGGTCGCCAATCTTCGTGCCTCCTACAAGTCGCGCATCGAGAAGCTGGAGTGGATGAGCGACGCCACCAAGCAGAAGGCGCTTGAGAAGTGGGCCACGTTCACGCCGAAGATCGGCTACCCCGACAAGTGGCGCGACTGGACCGGCCTTGAGATCCAGCAGGGCAACTACTACGCCAACGTGCAGGCGGCGGAGAAGTTCAATTACGACTATATGGTCGCGAAGATCGGCAAGCCAGTCGACCGCACCGAATGGGGCATGACGCCACAAACGGTGAACGCGTACTACAACGCACAGAAGAACGAGATCGTGTTCCCGGCTGCCATCCTGCAGCCGCCGTTCTTCGATGCGAAGGTGGACGATGGTCTCAACTACGGCGGCATCGGCGCCGTCATCGGCCACGAAATGGGCCATGGCTATGACGACCAGGGCAGCAAGTTCGACGCCCAGGGCAACAACGTGAATTGGTGGAGCGACGCCGATCGCGAGGCATTCACCAGCCGCACCGACAAGCTCGCCGCACAGTTCAACAGCTACGAGGCGCTGCCCGGCAAGTTCGTCAACGGCAAGTTGACCATGGGTGAAAACATCGGCGACCTGGGCGGCCTCAACGCCTCCTACGATGCGCTGCAGATGGCACTGGCCAAGAACCCGGCCGAAGCGAAGAAGAAGATCGACGGCTACACGCAGGACCAGCGCTTCTTTCTCAACTGGGGTCGCGTCTGGCGTGGCAGTATCCGGCCAGAAGCGCAGCTGACCCTGCTCAACACCGACCCACACGCACCGGCGCAATTCCGCGCCATCGGCGCACCGTCCAACATGCCCGCGTTCGCCCAGGCGTTCCAGTGCAAGGCGGGCGACAAGATGGTCCGCTCCGACGACAAGCAAGTGAAGATCTGGTAACGAACTTATCGTCGATTACCTGATGAATCGAAACGCCGCGGCCAAACCGCGGCGTTTCCTTTTACGTTCTTTGTAGGAGCGCACCCTGTGCGCGAAAAGCCAACGAAGCGGTGACGCGGCGAGGCCGATCGCGCACAGGGTGCGCTCCTACAGGAAGACTTCAGGCAGAGATCATGCGCCGAACCACTGAACCTGGGCATGGCCGCGACGATGCGGGCATGGGCCCGATGCGCCACCTTGACGGCACCGACCATGTTTGAGGTATAGCGACGATCGTCGTCAACTCTTCAAAACGATCGTCGACGCTATCGCCACACCTACGGGCGCTATAGTGAGGACATCTGATCGCGTGGCCTTGTGGGAGTGCACATGAAGTCCTCCATCCTTGCAGCGTTCATGCTCGTGCTTGCCGCCTGCACTTCGCAGCAGGCTCCGCCGCCAGCCGCAACACCCACACCCGGTATCGCAAGCACCGCGCCAAGGCCCCGCATCGGCATACCCAATCCGGCCTCGGTCAGTTGCACCGAGCAGGGAGGGCGAGTCGACCTGCGTCGCGATGCGACCGGCAGTATCTACGGCGTCTGCCTGTTTTCCGATGGGCGCGAATGCGAGGAATGGGCGCTGTTTCGCGATCATCAATGCGTCGCTCCGCCTCGTCCGGCAACGGCATCGAGTCCTGGCAGGCCCTGAGCGACGCCACATCACCAGGTGACCCGCGATCTGGCCATGCTCATAGTCGATGATCTTGCCGAACCGGCTGACCGCTTCCCAGCCATTGGTCGTAGGAACTAAGCTCACGCTGCATCTTCCAGAGGGGGAAAATCGATGCGTCGGATCATTCTTGCGGCGTTGGCCATGTGCACGCTTGTCCCCTGCGCCGCCCAGCCTGATCACCAGGCTAGCCCCGGCGATGCCCAGATCACTCTTCAAATCGACAAAGCCGGCAAACCGACGATCAGCCCGGAGCAACAGCAGGTGCTCGACGGCTTGAAGATGATCCAATCCGGCCAGATCAAGGCGGCCCTCGATGGCCCCCTGACCGACGTGGTCAACAAGTTCGAGGCTCAATACGCCAACAGCAACGCGAAGATCTACAGCGCGCGCGGCATGACCGACGCTCTGGTGTATGCCACCCAGGCCGCTTCCACCGCGGGAGGGCACAAGGTCGACGTGCTCGGCCCGGCGTGGGCCATGGCGTATTGGGCCCGCGGTTACGCCTATGGCGAAATGGCACGTGACGACGACGAACGTGTGGAGCTCGAAAAAGCGCTCGCGCTGGCGCCCCTCGACGCCCAGTACAACAACGAGCTGGCTTACGTGTACATGCAGAAGCGTGATTGGACAAAGGCCCTTGACCTCTATCGGACGGCGGAGGCGTACGCCGACCTGACCGCCGCCGATCCGGCCCATGCCAAGTGCGTCTCCTTTCGCGGCCAGGGCTATGTCCTGGTCGAGCTGCACCGGCTTGACGAGGCCGAGGCGAAGTACCGGGCTTGCCTGGCGGTCACGCCCAACGA
>DASXND010000179.1:0-3873 GCA_036495265.1 Dyella sp. | reverse complement strand
AGAAGGCATTGTCGCGCTGCTTTTGCTGGGTATCGGCGATCTGGTCGTCGACCGTGTTGGTCACCCAGTCGTTACGTCCGCTGGCGACGATGCCCCAGCGGCCCCAGTTGATCTGGTCCTGCACATAGGCACCCAGCTGTTGGAGCACGCTGTGGGTGTGGAAGGTGTACGGCGTCGGCTCGATCGGCGCGCCGTAGACCGGATCGAAAATATCGATGGGTGGCGCGGCACCGAAGCCGGATTTGTAGTCGTTGCTGCTGTGCAGGTAGTCCACGCCCATCAGCACCGTGTGCTGCACCTCGCCCTGCGCGAACTTCGCCTCGGCCTGGTTATCCACGGCAAAGACGTGCGCTTCGTCGACCAGCGGATAGTTGTAGCGATTGAGCGTGCGCAGGTCGTCCTGCAGGCCCAGGCTACCGATCGAGCGGTGGTCGACTGTTTCGTTTTGCACGCGCAGGTCCTGGCGGACCGACCACACATCGTCGAAGCGGTGGGTGAATTCGTAGCCCAGGGACGCGTCAGTCTTGTGGTAGTAGTCGTAGTCGGGCTCGCCCGGATTGACGTCGCGCGGGATCTGGCCGTTCGGATTGGGATACAGCGTGCCTTGCGAGGGCAGGAAGCCGCCCACGCCGCTGGACAGGCTGCGCTGGTAGCGGGCGATCAAGGTCAGCGAGGTGTCGTCGTCCGGCTTCCAGCTGAGGCTGGGGGCGAAGTAGTAGCGATCGTCCTGCGAGTGCTTGATGTTGGAGTCGCCATCGCGGGCGAGTGCCACCACGCGCCATAGCCACTTGCCGTCGCCGTCGAGCTGGCCGCCGGTATCGCCGGCCAGCTGCCGCTGGCCGAAGCTGCCCACGGTTGCTTCGACTTCGTGCGGTGCATCGAGGCTCGGGCGCTTGCTGGTCATGTCGATCATGCCGCCGGGCGGCAACTGCCCGTACATCACCGACGACGGACCCTTGTTCACCTCGATCCGCTCCAGGCCGTAGGGCTCGATGCGCGAGTCGGCGGTCCAGACACCGCTGGGCAGGGCAAGGCCGTCGAGGAACTTGGCCGGATCGTAGCCGCGGATCAGGATCCAGTCGCTGCGCGGGTCGGCGCCATAGCTGCCGCCCACCGCCCCGGCCAGGTAGCGCACTGCTTCGTCCAGGCCCTGCACACCGTACAAGTGCATGCGATCAGGGGTGATTGTGCTGACCGATTGCGGAATGTCGACCGTCGGCGTCTCGGTCTTGGTCGTCGAATAGACGACGTTCACCGCCTCGAGGGCGATGCTGTCCTTGCCGTCTTTGGTGTCCTTGCCACTGGTGGTCTTTGGCTGGGTCGTGGGGGTATCGGTTTGGTCAGCGGCAAAGGCCGGGCCGGCGAGGGCAAGCGAAATCGCGACCAGAAGCGCGCTTCTGGAAAACGTGGCGGACATGCGGGGCAGCCTGGGCAGGAAGGAATGGGTAGTGGCCCGTGCTGGCGCCAGCCGCTCTTACGGCGGATAGGCGAATGATAGTGATTCGTATTTGAAATTCAAGTTTTTACGTCAATGCCCGGGCCGGTTGGCCGTGTCAGGGGCAACGATTTGCTTGGAGCCGGGAGCTGGCGGCTCTGAGGGCGCTCAGGCCGCGTGCTGGCGGGCACTGCGCGGGGGCATGCCGGTCCAGCGCTTGAACGCACGGCGAAATTCGCGCGGGTCGCTGAAGCCGATCTCGAGACCGATTTCGGCCACGCTCAGCGCACCGCCGTGCAGCAGTTCCAGCGCCCGCTCGGCGCGCACGCGGTCGTGGATCTCGCGGAAGATGCAGCCGCCCTCGGCCAGTCGACGGCGCAGCGAACGTTCGCTCATATTGAGCATGCGGGCGACATCCGGAAGCCGCGGCTGCTGGCGCAGATGGCTTCGCAGCAGACGCTCGACGGACGTAACGACCTCTTGCCGTACCCCGCCGACGCCATGCTGTTGCGTGCACAGGGCAAGCGCCTGCTGCGCCGTAAGCGGGTTATGCGAGGGCAGCGGATGCTCGAGCCATTGCGCATCGAGCACGATCCGGTTGAAGCGAGCGCCAAACACCAGTTCGCACTGGAAGTAGTCGGTGTAGGCATCGACGTGTGCTGGCCTGGCGTAGGTCACTTCCAGCCGTGACGGGCGGAAGTCGCCGCCCAGCAATTGGCGTGAAATCGCCAGCGAACTGGCGAACAATTCCTCGCACAGGAACGGCAGCAAGGGTGCGTCGTTGAAGCGCGGCCACGCGGCCAGCGCTACCTCGCGCGGACTGATCACTTCAAAACTGACATCGAGCAGACTGCCGCTGACCCGATGATGGGTGATGCCGACGTTGATGGCCTCGCCAAAGGTGGCCGAGGTCATCATGGCCAGGCCCAGCAGGCCAAAGCTGCCCAAAGTCTCGACCCGACCCACCTCGAGCCCCAGTCCCGTCACGCCCGTGACCAGCAGGGCGCGCCGTATCACCATCTGGGCCTGCCGATAGGACACGCGCAGGGTGGGGTCGTTGAGCTGGTCGCGCCGCAAGCCGGAACCCGTGAACCAGGCGTCGTAGGGCAGGCCGCGCGCGATTGCCAGCTGGGTGAGGTGGACCAGGATGTTCGGCGGGGTTTCGGCCGAGGTAAAGCGCGGGTCGGCGCCAGCTGGCGCACCCGTGGACTCTTCTGTTGCTTGGCCGGCTATGGCGGCAACGGACGTCATCTACTCACTCCAACCCCTGACGCCAGATAAGCCCGACGCCGACTTGATCTATATCATGCGGAGAGGCTCTACCGCTTTATGCATTGCACCAACCGCTAAATGCCTAGGGGAGAACAGCGATGAAACCCTTTGTTGTCCGGGTATGGCGTGCCGGGCTGCTCGCAGCCTTGGTCCTGGCCTGCGGCTGTGCGCCGGTGCAAAAAACACCGGCGAAGCCGCCCGGGGCGGAGGCTCCCCCACTACAGACCGCCATGCTGCTGCCGGCCGCGCCCAAGCCGGGCTCGCCCCGCTATGAGGCCGACCGGCAGGTGTTTCGCGCCACTCGCAAGCTGGAAGGCACGCCGCGCTGGGCCTTGGCTCAACATGACGTGGACTACGCCACGCCGGTGCTGATGGACGACTTTAGCTGCGCCATGGGCGTGCCGCTGGACGCCGTACATCTGCCGACACTGGCCGCACTCGTCGACCAGACCAGCAATGCCGCCGATAAATCGACCGGGCCTGCCAAGCAGGCCAACCAGCGGCAGCGTCCTTTCCTGATCGACCAGGGCGCGGTCTGCCAGCCCACGGAAAAGCTGGCCAAGAGTTTCGACTACCCCTCGGGCCACGCCACGCGCGGCTGGGCGGTGGGCCTGGTGCTAGCCGAGCTGGCGCCGGAGCGCGCCTCCGATCTGCTGCTGCGCTCCCGCGCCTTCGCCGATAGTCGCGTGGTTTGCGGCGCGCACAACCTCAGTGCGATCGAGGCGGGCGCGATGAACGGTGCCGCCGTGGTGGCGACCCTGCGTGCGTCGGAAGCGTTCCAGGCGCAGCAGTCCGCGGCGCGCGCGGAGTTGGCCGACTATCGCAAGGCGACGCCTTCAAATGCCGGGCCGCAGTGTTCGGCCGAGAAGGCGTTGATCGAGCCGACGCCTTATTGAATGACGCCCAACGATGCTGCGTTGTGTAGGAGCGCACCCTGTGCGCGAAAAACCTACAGGGCGACGACGCCGTAACCCCCGTGATCGCGCACAGGGTGCGCTTCTACAGGGGCGGGCGCGTGTCGGTCCGCCAAAGTTCGATCCACCGATTCATATCCGCCAGCCGCTTCGCCTCGTCATCGCGCATGTTCATGCCGATGGCCACGCCCGCGACGTGGCCCGTGGGGTCCAGCAGGATCAAGGTGGGGTAGGTGCTGACGCCCAGGGTAT
>DASXND010000178.1:0-5323 GCA_036495265.1 Dyella sp. | reverse complement strand
GCGAAGAACGACCATGCCACGGTCTACCTGTTCGGCACCGTGCACCTGCTGCCATCGGACACGAACTGGTCCTCGCCCGAACTGGACAAGGCCTTGCGGGAAAGCCAGCGCCTCAGCATCGAAATCGTCGATGACGATGCCACGTCGATGCAGACGCTGGTGATGCAGTACGGCGTGGATCTCAGCCAGCCGCTATCGAGCAAGCTCGACGACAGCGACCAGCGCAGCCTCGACCACGCCGCCGAAACCGCCAAGCTTCCCGGCGGCGCCCAGACGCTGCAGCCCATGCGGCCATGGCTGGCCGCCCTTACGCTCACCATGGCGCCGCTGATCCAGGCGGGCCTGGATCCGAACCTGGGTGTCGACAAGCTGCTCAAGGCGCGCGTGCAGAAGGACGGCAAGCCAGTGGACGGGCTGGAAACGGCCGAGCAGCAGATTCGCATGCTGGCCGACCTGCCCGAGGCGATGCAGCTCGACTTCCTGCGCCAGTCCTTCAAGGAAGTGGCCGAGGGTCCGGAAAAACTGCGTGGCCTGATCGACGCCTGGCGCGATGGCGATACCACCACGATCGCCCGCATCGAGGACGAGGACATCCGCAAGGAGAGTCCCATGCTCTACCAGCGCCTCATCGTCGAACGCAATCAGGCCTGGGCCAAGATGATCGCCGAACGCATGCAACAGCCGGGCGTCAGCTTCATCGCGGTCGGTGCCGGTCATCTCGCCGGGCCGGACAGCGTCCAGGTGCAATTGAAGCGTCTGGGCATCGACGTGCGCCAGGAGTGAGCACGGCGCACCGCGTCCCTGCAAGCTGTCGCCGGCCGGCCCGTTCTGGCACCATCCCCCAGTCATGCGCGCCCCGCGCGCAACTCATCGACGTAACTGCATGAATCTGCAAGCCAATTACGAACAGATCCCGCTCAAGGAGTACGCCGAGCGGGCCTACCTCGATTATTCGATGTACGTGGTGCTGGACCGCGCCCTGCCCTTCGTGGGCGACGGGCTCAAGCCGGTGCAGCGGCGCATCATCTATGCCATGAGCGAGCTGAGCCTGGCCTCCACGGCCAAGCCCAAGAAATCCGCGCGCACCATCGGCGACGTCATTGGCAAGTTCCATCCGCATGGCGACACCTCGTGTTACGAGGCGATGGTGCTGATGGCCCAGCCGTTCTCGTACCGCTATCCGCTGGTCGACGGCCAGGGCAACTTCGGCTCGCCCGACGACCCGAAGAGCTTCGCCGCGATGCGTTATACCGAGTCGCGCCTGAGCCCGATCGCCGAAGCGCTGCTGGGCGAACTGGGCCAAGGCACGGTGGACTGGGTGCCGAACTTCGACGGCACCATGGAAGAGCCGAGCTGGCTGCCGGCACGCGTGCCGCATGTGCTGCTCAACGGCTCCATGGGCATCGCCGTGGGCATGGCCACCGACATTCCGCCGCACAACCTGCGCGAAGTCGTGAGCGCCTGCATCCGCCTGCTGGACGATCCCGACGCCACCGTGGCGGACCTGTTCGAGCACATCCAGGCTCCCGACTACCCCACCGAAGCGGAGATCATCACGCCACGCAACGAATTGCTGGCGATGTACCAGAACGGCATCGGCTCGCTGCGCGCCCGCGCCGTGTATCACATGGACGAAAACAATATCGTCATCACCGCGCTGCCGCACCAGGTGAGCCCGTCCAAGATCCTCGAGCAGATCGCCGCGCAGATGCGCGCGAAGAAACTGCCGATGATCGAAGACCTGCGCGACGAATCCGATCACGAGAACCCGATCCGCCTGGTGGTGGTGCCCCGCTCCAACCGCATCGATCCGGCCGAGGTGATGCAGCACCTGTTCGCCACCACGGACATGGAAAAGAGCTTCCGCATCAACCTCAACATGATCGGCCTCGACGGCCGACCGCAGGTGAAGGATCTCAAGCGCATCCTCAGCGAATGGCTGAGCTTCCGCACCACCACGGTCACCCGCCGCCTCGAATATCGCCTGGCCAAGGTCGAGCGCCGACTGCACCTGTTGGAAGGTTTGCGCATCGCCTACCTCAACTTGGACGAGGTGATCCGCATCGTCCGCACTGAGGACGAGCCCAAGCCGGTGCTGATGGCGCGCTTCCGCTTAAGCGACGAGCAGACCGACTACATCCTCGAAACCAAGCTGCGCCAGCTGGCCCGCCTGGAAGAGATGAAGATCAATGCCGAACGCGACCAATTGGAAGAGGAACGCGCGCGCATCAACGTGCTGCTGAAATCGCCGGCCAAGCTCAAGAGCTTGATCAAGGAAGAACTGCGCGCCGACGCCGCCAAGTACGGCGATGACCGCCGCTCGCCGCTGGTGCAGCGCAACGCCGCCCAGGCACTGGACGAGAGCGCCCTGGTCGCCAGCGAGCCGGTAACGGTGGTCATCAGCCAGAAGGGCTGGATCCGCGCCGCCAAGGGTCACGATATCGACGCCGAAGGCCTTAACTACCGCGAAGGCGATAGCCTGCTCGGGGTGGTGAAGGCACGCACGACGCAACAGGTGGCGGTGATCGACTCCACCGGCCGCAGCTACTCCACCGCCGCGCATACGCTGCCGTCGGCACGTGGCAATGGCGAGCCGCTTACCGGTCGCTTCAGCCCGCCGGCAGGCGCCAGCTTCGACGTGCTCGCCGCCGGCGACAACGACACGCGCCTGATCCTGGCCACCGACCACGGCTACGGCTTCGTCACCCGCTTCGAGGCGCTCACCGGCCGCAACAAGGCCGGCAAGCAGATCATCACACTAGGCGATGGCGCGAAGGTGCTGACGCCGCAGGTCAGCGCCGATCCGGCGCGCGATCGCGTCGTGGTGGTGACCACCGAAGGCCACCTGCTGATGTTTTCGGTGGCCGAGTTGCCTGAGCTGGACAAGGGCAAGGGCAACAAGCTGATCGACGTACCCAAGGCCAAGCTTGCCTCGGGCGAGGAGCGCGTGGCCGGTGTGGCCGTGGTCGTCGAGGGCAAGGGCGAAGTCACCCTGTACGCCGGCCAGCGCAAGCTCACCTTGAGGTGGTCCGACCTGGTCGAGTACGGCGGCAATCGCGCCACCCGCGGCGGCCTGTTGCCGCGTGGATTGCGCCGGGTGGAGCGGATCGAAACCACCGCATGATGAGACGGCGGGAACTTCCCGCCGTCATGTAGCATCGAAGGGGGCGTGTGCACACCGGCGACGGTTGCGCGTTATCAGCAACACGTCCCCGGAGTTTCCCATGAAGATCATCCGATATACCGGCCTCATGGCTGCCTGCCTGCTGACCACCGCAGCCTGGGCGCAGAGCGCCGGTCAGCCGCTGAATCTCAAGCTTCCGGCCGGTGTACCCGCGGCCAGCGCTTCCGCCGCACCGCCCGCTACCGCCGAGACGAAATCGGCGTCCAACGCGACCGGCTCGACCCAGACCGGTTCGACCGCGCCAGCCAATCCAGCGCCAAGCGCGTATGGCAAGGACCCGCCGGGCACTTACTACGGCGACACCTCGGGCGCGATGAGCGATGTACCTTCAGGGTCGGGCCGTAACGTGGTTACCTGCGACGACGCCACCTACAACCAGCCGCAGATCCATGGTGCAGTCAGTACCGGCGTGGTTTCCTCCAACCATGGCAGTGGTAACTGGCAGTCGGGCGGCGTCACCATCAGCCAGGCCATGGGCAGCTGCGAGCATCCCACCGGCGGCATGAGTATCTCGGTGGGCGGCAGCACGGGCCACTTTGGCCATTGAGCCGAGCGCGCCTGGAACCGGGCGCCCCGCCACGGTCGAAGTCCTGTTCAAGCGGGGATGAGACTCCGTCAACCGTGATTCAGCAGGCCTACCTGGCAGCTAACGGCCCTTGTAGGCGTTTGTTAACACCACCCGTGGGTCGAAAGTTCTTGGAAAGGGTCGGCCGGCACACTGCTGGCATGGTTTATTGCATTCATGGCTTGCGCGCATCGCGCCCTTTCCCGCATTTCGCCCGTCGCCCCGGAGCCCCCGAGTGATCCAGAACGTCGAGTTCCGCCTCGAGGGCGGTCGCAGCGGAGTGCTGCTTATTCACGGTCTTACCGGCACTCCCACCGAGATGCGCCTGCTCGGCAAAGGTCTTAACCGTGCCGGCTACAGTGTCTATGGCATGCAGTTGGCCGGGCATTGCGGTGATGTGGACGATTTGCTGAAAACCGGCTGGCAAGACTGGTACGCCAGTGTCGAGGCAGCGGCCGAGCAGTTCCGCCACGAAGTGGACCATCTGTTCGTCGCCGGTCTGTCCATGGGCGCCGTGCTGGCGCTGAAGCTGGCGGCCGAGCGTCCGGAATGGGTCAAGGGCGTGGGCGTCTTTGGCGCCACGTTCCGTTATGACGGTTGGGCGATTCCGTGGGTCGGCAAATTCTCCTTCCTGCTCCCGTTCCTGCACAAATTCGGCATCGGCAAGCACCGCATGGTGCACGAGGCGGAGCCGTATGGCATTCGCGACGAGCGCCTGCGCGCTCAGATCAGCTCGGCCATGCTGGGCGGTGACAGCGCCGCCGCCGGCCTGCCCGGCAACCCATGGCCGTCGCTGGCAGAGATGTACAACATGGCCGCGGTAGTGAAGCGTGAGCTGCCCAAGGTCACCACGCCCTGCCTGGTCGCCCATGCAACCGAGGACGATATCGCCAGCCTGGAGAATGCCTACCTGGTGCAGCGCTCGGTCTCGGGTCCGGTGGAGATGCTCTTGCTCGAAGACAGCTACCACATGATCACGGTCGACCGCGAACGTCGCCTGCTGACCGATCGCGCAGCGGAGTTCTTCCGCCAGATTGCAGCCTCCTACGAGCCAGCCGCGCGCGCCGCGGCTTGAGGACGCCACGGTGACTCCTCTGGTCGTCACGTTGTGGCTGCTCAATGTCACCTTGGATACGGTTGGCCAGCTCGCCTTCAAGGCGGCGGCCAGCGATCCGCGGGCGGGTGATGGTTTCGCGCGCTGGCGCTACATGCTCGCGCGCCCATGGATCTGGGTCGGCATCACGTCCTACGTGGCCGAGTTCCTGGTGTGGATCGCGTTCCTGTCGCTGGTCGACCTTTCCGAAGGCGTGCTGCTGGGTTCGATCAATATCGTCGTCATCATGATCGCCGGCCGCATTCTGTTCCGCGAGAAGCTCACCCCCATGCGCGTCACCGGCATTTTGCTGGTCACCGCGGGCGTGGCTATCGTCGGTTTGGCAGGAGGTTAACCGCATGAAGCGCTTTTATTTCTTTGGCTTCACCATCCTGGTGCTGTTCGACACCGTGGTGCAGTTGAGCTTCAAGTACGCCGGCAACCACGCGTTTCCGCCCGAGGCCAACTGGGCCTGGATCGT
>DASXND010000177.1:0-9533 GCA_036495265.1 Dyella sp. | reverse complement strand
TTCAACCCTCGAGGTTTGCCATGTCCGCCCAGAAAGTTCTCGATCTGATCCAGGAACACGAAGTCGAATTCGTCGACTTCCGCTTTGCCGACATGCTCGGCAAGCACCACCACGTCACGTTCCCGGCGCATTCCATCGACGAAGGCACCTTCGAGGACGGCAAGATGTTCGACGGCTCGTCGATCACCGGCTGGAAGGGCATCAACGAGTCCGACATGATCCTGCTGCCGGATCCGGACACCGCTTACATCGACCCGTTCAGCGCGCACACCCAGATGGTGCTGCATTGCGATGTGCTCGAGCCGTCGACCATGCAGGCCTACGGCCGCGACCCGCGCTCCATCGCCAAGCGCGGCGAGGCTTTCCTGAAGTCCACCGGCATTGCCGACACGGCCTTCTTCGGCCCAGAGCCGGAATTCTTCATTTTCGATTCCGTGCGGTGGCAGAACGACATGGGCCGCGTGTTCTACGAAATCGGCTCCGAAGAAGCTGCGTGGAGCTCGCGCTACAAGTACGAGGACAACAACACCGGTCATCGCCCGGGTGTGAAGGGCGGCTACTTCCCGGTCAGCCCGGTCGATTCGCTGGGTGACCTTCGCGCCGACATGTGCAAAGTCCTGGAGTCGCTCGGCCAGGTCGTCGAAGTGCATCACCACGAAGTGGCCAATGCCGGCCAGTGTGAGATCGGCGTGCGCTTCAACACCCTGGTGCAGAAGGCCGACGAACTGATGACGATGAAGTACGTCATCAAGAACGTCGCCCACCAGAACGGCAAGACCGTCACCTTCATGCCCAAGCCCATCGTTGGCGACAACGGCAGCGGCATGCACGTGCACCAGTCGCTGGCGAAGGACGGCAATAACCTGTTCGCGGGTGATCTGTACGGCGGCCTGTCGCAGACGGCGCTGTGGTACATCGGCGGCATCTTCAAGCACGCCAGGGCCATCAATGCATTCGCCAACTCCACCACCAATAGCTACAAGCGCCTGGTGCCGGGTTACGAAGCGCCGGTGATGCTGGCCTACTCGGCCCGCAACCGCTCGGCCAGCTGCCGCATTCCGTACGTGTCCAGCCCGAAGGGCCGTCGTATCGAAGTGCGCTTCCCTGATCCGATGAACTCGGGCTACCTGGTGTTCACCGCGCTGATGATGGCCGGCCTCGACGGCATCATCAACAAGATCGACCCGGGTGCACCGGCCGACAAGGATCTGTACGACCTGCCGCCGGAAGAAGAGAAGAACATCCCGCAGGTGTGCTCCAGCCTCGACCAGGCGCTGGAAGCGCTCGACAAGGACCGCGACTTCCTCAAGGCCGGTGGCGTGTTCACCGACGACTTCATCGACGCCTACATCGGCGTGAAGATGCAGGAAGTGACCCGCTACCGCGCCAGCACGCATCCGCTGGAGTTCCAGATGTACTACGCGCTCTGATCGCGTAGCTCTGAGGCTGGGAAAAACAACGGGCGCCTAGGCGCCCGTTGTGCTTTTCAAAGCTGCGCGAAGTGCCGTGCGTCGCCCTGGATCGTTCTTGCTTGGCAGGGATTTCAGGCGGACAGCGACCGAATAGCACGCAGTGCACCGGCTCCCTCGACCAAGTCGGAGGCGTACCTTCAGCATCCGGAACAGGTTGCGATAGGGGAACGTCATGCGCCAGCCCGCCAGATCCAGCGCCGTTCTCGGTGTGTTATTCATTTTGCTCGCGCTTGTCACGAGCCCACCCGCGATCGCAGAGCAGGTGGCGTCGCCGATCATGTTGGCGAACGTCTATCACGCTGGCATCGCGCTTGACGATTATTGGGTCAGCGAAAAATACGATGGCGTGCGCGGCTATTGGGACGGCGAAAAACTCCTCACGCGCAGTGGCGCCTCCATCCATTCACCCGCCTGGTTCACGGCTGGCTGGCCAAAGACGCCGCTGGATGGCGAGCTTTGGGTAGGGCGTGGGGAATTCGAGGTGGCCTCGGCGATCATTCGCCAACAGCCCGCCGACGATGCCGCATGGCGTCGTATTCGTTACATGGTGTTCGATCTGCCGGCACATCACGGCCCATTTACCGAACGCATCGCGGTGCTGAGGCGAATGGTAGGCACGCTCAACGTATCCTGGGTGCAGTACGTCCCGCAATACAAAGTTGCCAACGACGCCGCACTTAAAGCGAGGCTGGATCAGGTGGCGCAACTAGGTGGCGAAGGTCTGATGCTGCACCGTGGCGCCTCCCTCTATCGCGCAGGGCGCAACGATGATCTGTTGAAGTTCAAACCCTATGACGACGCGGAGGCACGCGTGATCGCGCATCTCCCCGGCAAGGGAAAATACAGCGGCATGCTGGGTGCATTGCTGGTCGAAACGCCGGACGGAATGCGTTTTCGATTGGGCTCGGGCTTCACCGACGAGCAGCGCGGCAACCCACCGCCCGTCGGCAGTCAGGTGACCTTTCGATACCGCGGCACGACCTCAAGCGGCAAGCCTCGCTTCGCCACCTTCATGAGGATTCGTGAAGACAGGTGAACGCGGTCCACGAGGTGAAGGGCAACGGGCGTCGTAGTGTGACGTTCGAGGCCATGAAGAAAACACCTTCGTCCAGCGCGGCTACTGGCCACCGGGCAGCCCGATCAGCAAGTTCATCCGTGATGGTTTTGCCGTTCGCGCAGCAGGATCCACAGGACCACGGCCGCCATGATATCCAGCACGCCCAAGCTCGCAAACAAAGGGTGATAGCCGATCTGGTCCGCCAATGCGCCGACCACGAGCGAGAACGCGAGTCCCCCTATCCATGCCGCCGAACCCGCCATGCCGGTCGCGGTGGCTACGACGCGGCTATCGAAGATGTCGGCTGAGAGTGTCATCAGTGCGCCCGACAGCATCTGGTGAGCAAAGCCGCCCACGCAAAAAAGCACGATGGCCAAGCTCGCGCTATCAGCGAGTCCAATAGCAGCGGGACCCATCATCAGCGATGCGCCGAGCGTCATGACCAGCTTGCGCGAGGTCAGTAACGAAGCGCCGAAGCGACGCATCAGCCACGGCGCCAGGTAGCCGCCGAAGAGCGAACCGGCGTCCGCCGCCAGGAAGGGAAGCCATGCAAACGCCGCCACCTGCTGCAGGTCCATGTGGCGGGCTTCGTACAAGTAGAGCGGAATGAAGAAATTGAACGTTTGCCAGGCGGGCTCCGCCAGGAAACGTGGAATGGCAATACTCCAGAACTCGCGTGACGCCAACACGGTGTGCCACGCATCTGCCTTGCCCACGGGTGGGCTCATCGACCGGCCGTCAAGAATGTACGCGCGCTCAGCGGCGCCCAGCTTCGGGTCATGCTCAGGTTGACGATAGCCCGCATACCACAGGGCCGCCCATAAGAATCCCAAACCGCCCGTGACGACGAACGCGACCTGCCATCCCCAGTGCAAGATGCAAAAGATCACCAGGGGCGGCGCGATCATGCCGCCGAGCGACGAGCCGATATTGAACCAACCGGTGGCCACCGTACGTTCCTTGGGAGGGAACCACTCGGAGACGACCTTCAATCCGCTCGGTATGGCGGCGGATTCGGTCATGCCCAACAGCCCGCGAAAGAAGGCGAGGCTCAGCCAGCCGTTTGCGAACGCGTGAGCGCAATTGGAAAGAGACCAACCTACGGCAAATAACGCAAAGCCCAGGCGCAGGCCAACTTGGTCCAGCAACCAGCCGGCGATGGGTTGCATGACCGTATACGCCCCTTGGAACGTCGCCACCACCCAGCTGTACTCGCGCGTCGACATGTCGAACGCCGCCTTGAGGGTAGGGGCGGCCACCGACAGGGAGGAGCGCGCGAGGTAATTGAGAACGGTGCCGAGGGCGACCAGGGAAATAATCCACCAGCGCCGGCCGTGGGTGAACATCAGATGGACCTCGCGCCGAATGGACGAGCAAACAACACTTGATGGGGGAACGCCGCCGCCGGACTCAGCTGGGCGTTACGGCGATGGCCGACACGATGGCCGACCCGCCCTCGGGCACGAAATCGAGAACGAGCTTGCCGTCCTTGACCTCCACGGGGAAGTGGCGCTCAACCGCCTTGAGTGCACCGCCGGCGGCAGTCGATGGATTGAAGTGATCGAGCACGGTTGTAGCGCCGGTCTTCACCGAGAAGGTGCGCGACGCTGCTGCCGTGGCATCAGGCTCGGCGAAGAACAAGGTCACCTGCCAGCGCCCGTTGGGCAAGGGGATGCGGTACTGGAACGCTCCCTCACGATAGGCCGCATAAAGCGCTGGCTCTTTCGCGTCTTTGATCTGTCTTGGCAACACGTCGGGCCGCGACTCGTTGGAGCCATGCGGGAACGGGTTCAAGGTCTTGCCTTCGCCGCCGGCAAAAAAATTGTCCGAACCGAAGCGCTGACCATCAGCGGTCATCAGCCCACTCAAGCTGCCCGACTTGATATGCATGCCATGGGCGGCGTCAGGTGCGTTCCAGGTGATGGTGTCGCTAAGCGCGTGGCCATGAATCAGGGCGCTCACACGCACCTCATTCTTGCCAGGCCTCAAGGCAATGTTTGACCAGACACAGATGCGCTCGGGACAAGCTGCCTCGCCCAGTGCCACGCCATTGACGACCAGGGTAGCCTTATCTGCATTGCTGTAGACCCGAACGTCGGTCACCGGGTAAGCGCGATCGACGTAACGGCTACTGGTGATATGGAGCACCGGCTCCGTCGACCACTGCGCCTTGTAGAAATAGAAGACGTCCTTTCTCACCTTGCGATCGAAACTGACCATGCCTTTATCGTTGAGATAAATGGCGTCTCCTTCCTCGCGCAGATCGGAAGGAAAATCGAACATGTTCCAGATCCACACGCCGGCCAGGTAATGGCGCGCTTCAAGCGCTTTCCATGACTGTTCATGCACCCAGCTCTGATATTCCTCCGGATGCGGCCGACCGAAGACATTGATCGGGCCGCCCAGCGGATTGTCCGTGTGCTGGCTAAGGCCGCCGCCTGCGCCATACTCACTCACGCCGACGGGCATCGCCGGATAGCGCGCATGCATCTTGTCCAGAAACGCGCCAAGGTCTTCGGGCTTGCCATAGTACCAACCAAAGTAACGGTTGTAGCCGATCACATCGGTGACATTGCTGAGGATCTGTTGGCCTGGAATCGCATCCTCGCAGCAGTCTGCGTAGGCGGTCGGGCGGGAGGGATCTTCCTGCTTGGCTCGATCGTTGAGCGCCTTGAGCATCACCAGCGATTGCGCCGGTGTTTTTATGCCCAATTGCACCGGCCGGATATCGGTCTCGTTGCCGACCGACCAGGTCACGATGGACGGATGGTTGTAGTTCTGCCGGATCAGTTCAACCAGCTGGGACTTGCCGTTATCGATGAGCGCCTTCGTCGGCGCCTCGTTGCTGAGCGAGGACTGATGCACAAACGGTACTTCGGCCCACATGACCATGCCCGTTTTGTCGGCCGCGTCATACCACTCCTGGGCGTGCTGGTAGTGTGCGCCTCGAATGGTATTCACGCCCATTTCGGCCATGATCGCCATGTCTTCGGCGTGATCCTGAGGCGACAGCGCCCAACCTTTGCCGAGTCGGTCCTGATGTCGCGACGCGCCACGCAAGGGAAGCGGCTGGCCGTTCAAGCTGAAGCCGTTGTTGGCATCGAAATGAAACGTGCGTACGCCGAGCGGTTGCTTCACTCGATCGATGAGGCGATCACGCTCGCGTAGTTCCACCGTCACGGCATAGAGGTAGGGGTCTTCGCGACCACGCCAACGTCTTGGCTGCGGCAGTGTGAGCACCCGACGCACATCCGTAGCGGAAGCACCGGTCAGCTTGACGGCGACGCTGTCGCTGGCGACAGCGTGGTTGACGGCGTCGCGCACGGTGGTCACCAAGGTCAACGCACGTTCCGACCCGGCGAGGTTGCGCAGTTTGGTAAGCACCATCACCTTTGCTTCGGTGTCGGTGACTTCCGGCGTGCTGAGATACACACCCGGGCTGCCGTAGTCGAGCAAATCGATCTGGGCGCTATCCGTATCGATAAGCGCGGCTTGGCGATAGATACCACCATTAACGAAGAAGTCGCCGCCGAGCGGAATGACGTTTTCAGTCGACGCGCCGATGGCCGGCTTGCTGTTGTCGGCCTTCACGACGATGACGTTGGTTGCCCCTGGCTTGAGCTGGTCCGTGACATCAAAACGGAAACGCGAGAAGGCGCCTTCATGTCGTCCAACATGGACACCGTTTACCCAGACCTCGGCGATATTGCCGACCGCATCGAACTGCAGGAATAGATGTCGCCCGGCAACATTCGCGGGCACATCCAGGTGCAAGCGATACCAGCCAATGCCATGGCTGTTATTCATCGCCGGTGATGGCGTCAGCCCGTATTCCCCGACGCGATTCCAGGTGTGGGGAATCGTGACGGTCTCCCAGCTGCGATCGTCGTAGCCAGCATCCGTGACCCCTGCCGGGTCGCCTCCAAAACGGAAACGCCAGCCGGCGGCAAGTTCGTGGACAGAACGCCCGGCATCGCCCTTGGTTGGGGTGGCGCTTTCAGCGCGCGATGCTAACGCTCCGGCAAAAACCAGGAATCCCATGAGCGATGCGGAGACAAGGACGTGCCGAAAACTCTGCCACAGCATTGCCGGTATTCCTGTTGTCGACATATTGGTTTGACCAATACTCCGGCAAGGATGTGGTCATGTCATGACGCGGAGCAACACACAGCCCCGCTCACCCCGCTGCCCATCGACGTGCTCGACCGGTGCTTCCGGCCAGCCGAATTCACCAGTTCCACATCGTCCCGTCTTCCAGTCGGGCAACCGGGAGATACGCTGGGTTATAGGGGTATTTCGCGGCCTCGGCCTCATCGATATCCACGCCATGTCCGACCGCGTCGCCGGGATACAGATAGCCTTGATCGAAGTGATAGGCGTGGGGGAACACGGCGTCTGTCTCGGCGGAATGACGCATGTATTCCTGGATGCCGAAGTTCGGCACCCAGCTGTCGAAGTGCAATGCCGCGCCCATGGTGACCGGCGACAGGTCGGTCGCGCCGTGACTGCCGGTGCGAATCTGATACAACGCCGCCAGATCGGCGATGCGCCGAAGGTGGGTGATACCGCCCGCGCGCACGACGGTGGTGCGGATATAGTCGATCAGCTGATTCTGAATCAGGTCCTTGGCATCCCAGATCGTATTGAAGATCTCGCCGACGGCCAGCGGCGTGGTGGTGTGCTCGCGAATGAGACGGAAGGCCTCCTGGTTCTCGGCAGGCGTGGCGTCTTCCAGCCAAAACAGCGCATACGGTTCGAGCGCCTTACCGAGCCTTGCCGCTTCGATAGGCGTGAGCCGGTGATGTGCGTCGTGAAGCAACTCGATATCGAAACCGAACTTTTCGCGCAGCTTCTCAAACAGGGTCGGCACGAATCTGAGGTATTTACTCGTGTTCCACACGGTTTCCTGAGGCAGTCCGGTGCCGGCGGGTTCGTAGAACAGCTTGCCGCGCCCCACGCCGTATACATCCTTCATGCCCGGCACGCCCGACTGCGCGCGGATGGCCTTGTAACCGAGGTCGATGTAGCGAGCGACTTCGTCCATCGTTTCCGCGAGGTCGGAGCCATTGGCATGACCATAGACCAGGACGCGATCGCGGCTTTGGCCGCCGAGCAAGTCGTACAGTGGCATACCGGCCATCTTGGCCTTGATGTCCCACAGCGCGGTATCTACCGCCGCAATGGCTGACATGGTTACCGGACCGCGCCGCCAGTAGGCGCCGCGATAGAGGTATTGCCAAATATCCTCGATGCGGCGCGGATCCTTGCCAATCAGGCAGGGGATGACGTGCTCTTCAAGATAGGCAACGACTGCCTTCTCGCGACCGTTGAGGGTAGCATCGCCAATGCCATGGACCCCCTGATCTGTCTCGATTTTCAGCGTCACGAAATTGCGACCTGGGCAGCTGACGATCACTCGGGCGCGTTCAATCTTCATGGAGGGTATGGCTCTTCCATTTCGGTGGAGGGGGACTATACTGAATTCATCTTATTCTGCCTTTCCAATTTAGACAATATTGGTCTTACTACTTTTGTGACGCGATATGACCACGACTAAGAAAGGCCGCAAACCCGTCACCAGTGAAGCCCCGGCGACCCCGGCCAACGGTCGCCTCTATCAGCGCGTCGCTCACCAGTTGTTCCAGGACTTGGCCAAGGGCAAATATGGCGTTGGCGATCGGTTGCCCGCTGAGCGCGAACTGGCCATCGAGCATGACGTCAGCCGCCCGGCGGTACGCGAGGCGATGATTGCGCTCGAGGTGCAGGGGTTGATCGACGTGCGGGTAGGTTCCGGCGCCTATGTACGACGGCTGCCAGGCATCAATGACCGACCCGGCTTCAATGTGACGGCGTTTGAGCTGACCGAGGCGCGACTGTTGTTCGAGGGCGAAAGCGCGGCCTTGGCGGCGACCAATATCACCGACGCCGAACTGGACGAACTCGAGGCACTCGTGCGGGAGATCTCGGACGAGAATCGGCGCCGCAGCGTCAGCGAGAATGCCGATCGCGATTTCCACATGTCGATTGCACGGGCAACGCGCAACCTCGCCATCATCAACGCCATTGAAGAGCTGTGGCGTCTGCGCTCGACATCGCCCGAGTGCGCGTTGCTGCACGCCAAAGCGCGCGCAGCCAATGTGCGACCGGTAGTCGAAGAGCACAGCGCCATCGTCGAAGCGCTGCGCACTCGCGACCCGGCCAAGGCGCGCGCTGCCATGCGGGCTCACCTGGCCGCGGTCATCGATCACCTGCTGTTTGCAACCGAGGAGCAGGCGTTGGCCAAGGCACGCGAGGCGGTGGCTTCAACGCGCCGCCGTTTCGGCAGTATCGCTTCGATCTGACCCCCATGGCGCATCCATGGGTGCGCCATCCGAATCGGGTCTTGCCCCGATGACCTGATCGAGCGATTCACCCATCCGGCTCCGCCGCACAAGTTGCGGCCAATCGCCATGGACGGGTCGCGAAAGATCCCTCAGCACTGGTTGGCCACATTGAGCTGGCATAGCGCTCGCGCTCAGACCTGCCTGGCCATCCTGACAACGTTGGGCGGCTCGCTGACCTTTGGCGAACCGAGGGAAGGCACGGAGTCGTCTCGGCGATTTTCGGTCCACGCGGACTATTTGCGACCTCATGGACGTGTTCCGAGGAGGCTGGCGCCGGGCTCACCTCGCTTTTGACCCGGACTGATCTTTGGCCACCGAATTGTTGCCACGCATCATCTCTGCCGTGGCATCAGCGTGCCGGATTGAGCGTTTCCCCACTAAAGGCGCCATTGGCGGCGATTTGCGTGTGGGTCAATCGCTTGCCGCAATGCACAAGCTGCATCGCAACACCGCGCGGATGTTGAAAAAAGAACACGTTAAGCAACCGAATTGATTGACGCCTCTATATAGCATTGGCAGTATTTGGTCTTACCAATATGGCTAATGGGGAGAGGCCAATCTATGAACAGGAAAATTTTGAGCCAGTGGGTTCAAGCTGTACTCGCTGGGTGCCTGCTCGTA
>DASXND010000176.1:0-11694 GCA_036495265.1 Dyella sp. | reverse complement strand
TATCCGCCAGATCGAGGCGAAGGCGCTGCGCAAGCTGCGTCATCCGAGCCGCTCGGAACAGCTGCGTTCGTTCCTCGATATCGACTGATCATTGTCGACTCGTGCAAGACAAGAGCCCCGCGGAAGCGGGGCTTTTTGCATCTATCGATCCGCCGCGCCCTTTTGTTGTGTAGGAGCGCACCCTGTGCGCGATCGCAGAGTCTCGGCGCCAGCGCTCCGTAGGGTATCGCGCACAGGGTGCGCTCCTACATGGAAGGGGGTGACGTGGGTCAGCCCTGATCGAAGAAGAACTGCTCGTGCACGATCTTTTCGTCCTTGACGTGATACACGCAGATCTCGCTCATGCTGATGCGGCCATATTCCTTCATGGTGGCGTCCAGGGTCATGACGATGCTGAACCAGTTGCCGGCCACCAGGGGATCACTGACCTCGACGCCGTGCATTTCCGTCACGGACGCCTGGAACCGCTTTCCTTTCTCCAGGATCGCGTCGAGGCCCTTGACGTTGCCCAGCGGGCCTTGCGCCGACGCCTCGGGCTCGATGCTCACCGCATCCTTCGCGTAAAGCTCGTGCTGCGCCTCTTCGAATCGGCCATGACGACAGAGTGCAATCAGCCGCTTGGCAACGGTTTCAGTGCTCATGCGTACATCTCCGGCGGGGGGAGCGCAGAGCGTAGCGCCGGCTTGTTCAGCCCCATGTGAAGGTACGGCGGCGGCCCTGCCGCCGCCGTACCTTCGGGACGTCAATGCTTGCTGACGTTATCGGTTTCATCGATAAAGCGGGCCACATTGTCATGTAGCTGCTTCAGCGAATCCTCGTGTGCGTAGACCATGTGGCCGGACGGATACCAGGCGTACGAGATGTTCTTCTGCAGGTTCGCCGGAATCGGCATGTGATGCATTTCGTAGTCGGCCGCGAAGTAGGGCGTGGCCAGGTCGTAGTAGCCGCCATTCAAGGACACGCGCAGGTTCGGGTTGGTCTTCATCGCCGTGGCCAGGTCGGGCATCACATTGGTCGACTGCTGCAGCGATTCCGTGCTGCCCGGCGCCTTGTGCGCGAACTCCCAGTGATCGATATCGGCGAACAGGCGGTAGGTCTGGCCGTCGCCGAACTTCAGCTGGCGGCGCACATAGTCGTTGAACGCCGCCACGTAGGCGGAACTGATGGCCGAGGACTGCGGGTCGTACTCGGACGACTTGCTCAGCGGGTCGAGCGAGGGGCCGGAGAAGCGGGTATCGAGACGGCCGGTGGTGACATCGCCATCGCCCTGCAGCTCGTGCTCGAACATGCCGCCGTCGACACGCAGGTTGGCCTTCAGCAGATAGGCAACGGGCAGGCCCGTGTACTGGTGCAGCTTCTCGGCGACCGCCTGCTTGCGCGCGCCGTCCAGGCGCGTGCCGGCCATCAGCGCAGACGCGTAGTCGGTCAACGCGTACTGCTCCACCTCGTGCAGGAACGGCTCAAGCGCTGCCGGTTGCTGCGGCAGCTTGTGGTGGTAGAACGCGGTGGCGGCGTAGGTAGGCAGACCCACCACATACGGCAGGTCCACGCCCGGATTGTTGGCGGCGCCGTCGATGTCGGTGTCGAAGCTGAGGATCTGCGAGAGCAGGACCACGCCGTTGAGATCGACGCTGTGCTCGTTCTCCAGGATGTTCGCCACCACCGCCGAACGGGTGGTGCCGTAGCTTTCGCCGAACAGGTACTTGGGCGAGTTCCAGCGGTTGTACTTGGACAGGAACTGGGTGATGAACTGGGCGAAGGCATGACCGTCGCCGTCGACGCCGTAGACCTGTTTCTTACGTTCTTTCATCAACTCTTCGCGCTTGCCCTTGTCCGCCTCGTCGGCGATCAGGCGGCTGAAACCCGCGCCCGGCGCGTCGATGAAGACCAGGTCGGAGGCATCGAGCAGGCTGTAGTCGTTGTTGACCAGGCCATACGGTGCCGCCGGGGTGTGCGAATCGTCGCTGGTCTTCACGCGCTTGGGACCGAACGCACCCATGTGCAACCACACCGTGGCCGAACCCGGACCGCCGTTGTAGATGAAGGTGATTGGCCGCTTGCCCGGCTCGGCGCCTTTCTTGAAGTACGCCGTATAGAACATGCTGACCTGGGCCTCGGCTTCCTTGTCGCCGTTGCCGTGCAGCACCAGGGTGCCGGCCACCGCCTTGTAGTCGATGTTCTTGCCCTCGACCTTCACCGAACCGGAGGTTTCCGAGGTTTGCGGCTTGAGCAGCGCGGCGTCGGGCTTGTCCTCGGGTTTCTTGTCATTGTCGTTCTTGTCGGCCGCGTAGACGCCCGAGCTGAGCATCAGCGCGGCGAGGGCGGCGGCGAGGGGGAGCTTGCGCATGTGTGAAACCCTTGGGAGGCGCGAGGCGCGCGAAAGCGCCCAGCTTAGGCACCGGTCGGCCCAACTTTCATACCCCAGAAGTCACCCCAGGCCCTCCTGTCCGGCTAGGGCCTGGGAAGCATCGTGCAGATGCTCAGGTCCGGGTGATCAGGCCGATGGCCAGCAAGGCCAAGATCAGGCCGAGGAAGTTCAGCCGGCTCAGGCGTTCCCGGAAGGCCAGCAAGCCCACCAGTGCGCCCAGCGCTACGACGCCGAGGTTCATGCTGGCAAAGACCAGGGCGGGGTGGTCGGGCAAGGCCTGGTGGGCACGCACATAAAAAACGATGTTGCCGAAGTTGGCCAAGCCCAGCAGGAACCCGGCGATGGCGTCGCGCAAGGTAAGACGAACCCGCTCGTACCACCGGCGCCATAGCTGCAGGCCGAACGCCACTACCAGGGCCAACGCGAACATGGCCTGCAACGATGCGGCGAATGGCGTGCCGGCCTTCGCGACCAGCTTGAACAGAATGTCGATGGCGCCAAAACCGGCAAACACCACCAGCGGCCACAGCCAGCCGCTGCCTTCGCCATCCCGACGCTCGGTACGCCAGACCATGCAGGCCAGTGCGAGCAGGCCGAGCGCGACGCCCGCGCCCCTGGACGCGCTCAGTGTTTCGCCAAAGAGCAGGAAGGCGGCCAGCAGCGAGATCATCAAGGACAGCCGTTGCGCGGCGTCCGTGCGCACGATGCCTGCGCTATTCACGGAGGCGGCCAGCGCCAGGAAGATCAATGGCAGCAGCAGTCCCAGCCCCACGAAGCCCAGCCACGGCGCCTGCGGGCTGAGCAGCACATCCAGCGAGGGGCGGAACACCAACGCGGTAAGCGCACTGGTCGTCAGGTAGTTACATGCGATGGCCTGACCGACATCGATCTGCAGGCGACGCGCCAGCTTGAGCAGCACGGATACCAGCACGCTGCAGATCACGCTCAGTAGCACGTAGATCATGGGTTGCCTTGGGAGAATGGGGAGGCCGATCCAGCGGGCGTCATTGGTGAGCGAAGCGCTCGCGGTAACGCGCCGGACTGAGCTTCAAGCTGCGCCGGAAGTGATGGCGTAGGGTATCCGCACTGCCGAATCCGCACACGTCGGCGACGCGTTCCACCGCCATGTTGCTGCCTTCCAGCAATTCGCGTGCACGGCTCAGCCGCTCGTGGGTCAGCCACTGCTTGGGCGAGCACCCGGTGGCTTCCTCGAATCGGCGCAACAAGGTGCGCTCGCTCATGCGTGCCCGTTCGGCAAGCAGGGACAGCGGCAGCGGTTGATCCAGATGGCGACGCATCCATTCCAGCAACTTGCCCAAGGTCGCGCCTTGTTCGGGCAGCGGCGACTGGATGAACTGCGCCTGCCCGCCGTCACGGTGCGCCGGCACCACGGCGCGGCGCGCCACCGCGTTGGCCATCTCGGGCCCGAAGTCCCGGCGAATCAGGTGCAGGGAAAGATCCAGCGCGGCAGCGCTGCCGGCGGAGGTGAGCAGGTCGCCTTCATCGACGTACAGCACTTCCGGTTCGACCTGGATGTGCGGGAAGCGTTCGGCCAGCGCTTGCACATAGCGCCAGTGCGTGGTGGCCCGGCGACCATCCAGCAGGCCGCTAGCGGCCAATACGAAGACACCGGAGCAGAACGACATCAGCCGCGCCCCGCGAGCATGCGCCTTGCGCAAGGCGTCGAGCAGGGCGGCCGGTGGCGGCGCATCGACGCCGCGCCAGCCGGGCACGATCACCGTACCCGCTCGAGCGATGCCATCCAGGCCACCATCGGCCAGCACGTGCATACCGCCAGCGGCGCGCATCGGACCATCGTCTACCGCACAGAGACCGAAGCGATACCAATCGTCGAACTCCGGTCGCGGCAACCCGAACATTTCCACCGCGATGCCGAACTCAAACGTGCACAGGCCGTCGTATACCAGCACGGCCACATCCCGATTGGCAGGGCCGGTGGGAGCCCGGAAACGCTTTGGCGGTTTCTTCATGGTGAATGGCATTCTTGCCAATGTCGGCCACCGACACCAGTGCCGATACTGGCGCCGCCTTCCCACACGGAGCCCACCATGAGCAGTGTTGTACAGCGTTTCCCCGCCGCCGCCAGCATCGATGCGCTGGCACACTTCCAGGCCCGCCTAGGTTACGAAACCGACTGCGCCGACGTGTTCTACGCGAGCAACCACGAGACCAAGGACTTTGTGTTGCTGGATGTGCGCACGCCCACGCTCTACGCCGCCGGCCATGTACCCGGCGCGATCAACCTGCCCACCCGCATGCTGAGCGAGCAGCGCCTGGCCGAATATCCAGCCGACACCTTGTTCGTGGTTTATTGCGCCGGGCCGCACTGCAATGGGGCCAACAAGGCCGCCGTCAAACTGGCACAGCTGGGGCGTCCGGTGAAGGAGATGATCGGCGGCCTGACCGGCTGGATCGACGAAGGGTTCGGGCTTGCCCGCGGGACCTGACATGCGCGGCGAGGTCGTGGTGCATGGCGCCTATGAGCCAGGTGGATAAGCGCGTGAACCCTCTGGCCTTGGCAACCGGTGCCATCATGGCGTCACCTTCGAGCGGGGAAGTCTCATGCTGGAACTGCGCCCGACCTGCGAGCAGTGCAATCGAGCCCTGCCCCCTGCATCGACGGATGCCATGATTTGCTCGTTCGAATGCACGTTCTGTCGCGACTGCGTCGACCTGTTGCACAACGTTTGCCCGAACTGCGGCGGGGGCTTTACGGCGCGTCCGATCCGTCCCGCCCAAGACTGGCGTAATGGCAACACGCTGGATAAATATCCCGCGACCGGCAAGGTCACTTACAAACCGGTCGACCTTGCCGAACATGCAGTCTTGGCGAGGCGACTGGAAAACCTGCCACCCGAACGCCGCTAATTAAAGTCTGGATAAATCGTCATCCCAGCGAAAGCTGGGATCCAGCGTCTTTGCGAGGTACCGAAGGCGCTGGATTCCAGCTTTCGCTGGAATGACGAGCAAAGATCTATTCAGACCTTCCTAGATGATTACGTGCCGCGCAGCGCCGCGGCCTCGCGCGCCAGCAGTTCGATACCGGCCCAATCGCCGCTGTCCAGCTTGTCTGCCGGAGTCAGCCACGAGCCGCCCACGCACAACACGTTCGGCAGCGCGAGGAAGTCCGGGGCGTTGGTCAGGCTGATGCCGCCGGTCGGGCAGAAACGGATCTGCGGCAGCGGGCTGGCCCAGGCGCCCAGCAGCTTGTGACCGCCGGCCGGCACGGCCGGGAAGAACTTCAGGTGGTAATAGCCCCGCTCCAGCAAGGTCATCGCCTCGCCCGCCGTGGCGACGCCGGGCAGCAGCGGCAGGTCGCTATCGTCGGCGGCGTCGAGCAGGCCCGGCGACACGCCCGGCGACACCGCGAAGCGGGCGCCGGCCTTATGCGCCGCACGCAGGTCCTTCGCGCTCAATACCGTACCGACGCCGACGATCGCGCCTTCCACCTCTTCGGCAATCGCCCGGATCGCGTCCAGCGCGGCGGGCGTGCGCAGGGTCACCTCGATGGCGGGGACGCCACCGGCGACCAGCGCGCGTGCCATCGACACGGCGGCGCGGGCGTCATGGATGATGACCACCGGCACCACCGGCGCCAGGCGCAGGGTGGCTTCGATCTGCTTTTGCTTTTGTTCGATGCTCATGGCGTTCCGTGATGTCGAAGGACGTGTTCGATAGGCGGTTGAGGGGCTGGGCGTTACAGCACGCCGGCGCCGAGATCAGCCGTGGTGGCGGCCTGGCGGAAGATGCCGAACAGCTCGCGCCCCATGCCGAATTCGTGGGCCGATAGATCGGCCGTCGCCGGCATGCGCGAAGCGAACTCGGCCGCTTCCACCAGCACATCCAGGCGCCCGTGCAGCGCGTCGAGGCGCACCATATCCCCGTCGCGAATACGCGCGATCGCGCCATCGGCCTTCGCCTCCGGCGTCACGTGGATGGCGGCCGGCACGCGGCCCGAAGCACCCGACATGCGGCCGTCGGTAAGCAGCGCAATGCGATGCCCGCGGTCCTGCAGCACGGCCAACGTGGGCGTCAGCTTGTGCAACTCCGGCATGCCGTTCGCCTGCGGTCCCTGGAAGCGCACCACGGCGATGAAATCGCGATTCAGCTCGCCGCGCTCGAACGCCTTGCGCACATCGTCCTGGTCGTGGAACACGATGGCGGGCGCCTCGATCACCAGGCGATCGTCAGGCACCGACGACACCTTGATCACCGCGCGTCCCAGGTTGCCGCTCAACATGCGCAGGCCGCCATCGGCGCGGAACGGTTCGGCAACACCGCGCAGCACACCGCGATTGCCGCTCTCCTTGGAGACCGGCTTCCACGCCAGCCCGCCCTCGGCATCCATCTGTGGCACCTGCGTATAGCCGTCCAGACCGGTGCCGAACACCGTGCGCACATCGGCATGCAGCAGGCCCTGGCTCAATAGCTGGTCGATCAGGAAGGCCATGCCGCCCGCTTCGTGGAACTGGTTCACGTCGGCGTAGCCGTTCGGATACACGCGCGCCAGCAACGGAATCACCGACGACAGCCCGTCGAAATCGTCCCAGCGCAGCTCGATCCCGGCGGCGCGTGCAATCGCCACCAGGTGCAGCAGGTGGTTGGTAGAACCGCCCGTCGCGTGCAGACCGATCACGCCGTTGATGATGGCGCGCTCGTCGATGATATGACCCAAGGGAAGATGCGAAGAACCCGGCTCGCTGAGCTCGGCCACACGGTGCACGGCCTCGCGCGTCAGCGCATCGCGCAGCGGTGTATCCGGCGCCACAAAGCTGGCGCCCGGCAGGTGCAGGCCCATGATCTCCATCAGCATCTGGTTGGAGTTGGCCGTACCGTAGAACGTGCAGGTGCCCGCCGCGTGGTAGGCGGCGGCTTCCGCTTCGAGCAATTCCGCACGCGTCGCCTTGCCCTCGGCATAGGCCTGGCGCACTTTCGATTTCTCTTCATTGCTGATGCCGCTGGGCATCGGGCCGCTGGGAATGAACACGCCTGGCAGGTGGCCAAAGCTCAGCGCGCCGATCAGCAGACCAGGGACGATCTTGTCGCAGATGCCAAGGTAGAGCACGGCATCGAACATGTCGTGCGACAGCGAGACGGCAGTCGCCATGGCAATCAGGTCGCGCGAGAACAGCGACAACTCCATGCCGGCGCGTCCCTGGGTAACGCCATCGCACATCGCAGGCACGCCGCCCGCCATCTGCGCCGTGATGCCGGCTTCGCGCGCGACCTGGCGGATCAGCTCCGGGTAGCGCTCGTACGGCTGATGGGCGGACAACATGTCGTTGTAGGAATTGATGATGGCGAGATTGGGCGTGTGACCTTCGCGCAAGCGTGCCTTGTCCGAACCCTCGCAGGCGGCGAAGCCATGCGCGAGATTGCCGCAGGAAAGCCGCTCGCGATGCGTACCGGAACCCTTTGCCGCATCGATGCGACGCAGGTAGGCGGCACGCGAGTCACGGCTGCGCTCGCGCAAACGCTCGGTGACTTCGGCAACAACGGGGTGAAGCACGTTCATGATCAAACTCCGGATAAGTCATGCGGCGCGCGCCATGGCGCGCCTGGTACTGATTGGTTCGGCCGATGCCTCAGGGGCACCAATACACGGCCACGGGTACGCGCTCCTGGGTGAGCACGGCGCGCACCGGAAAATTCACGGCCGCGCCCAGGCCCAGGCGTGCATCGGCCAGCAACTGCTGCTTGGCCTCGCCCTCGATATGCAAGTACAGCGCACGCGTGTCGAGCAGGGCCGATAGCGTGAACGTAATCCGCGGCTCGCCCGCGCCAGGCGCACGCATGGGTAGCACATGCACGGGATTGTTCACGTCCAGGGCTTCGGGAAGACGGTCACCGCCGGGAAAGAACGAGGCGGTGTGCCCATCGTTGCCCATGCCGAGCACCACCACGTCGAACGGCAGCGACAAGCTGGCCATCCGCGCACGCACCGTGGCGAGGCCGGCTTCCGGGGTGGGCGCATCGGTATACAAGGGAACGAACTGCGCGGCAGAGGCGGCATGTTGCAGCAGCGTCGCCTTCAGCATGCCCGCGTTGGAGCGTTCGTCGCTCTCGGGCACCCAGCGCTCGTCGACGAGGGTGATCTGGACCTTCGCCCAGTCCAGCGACTCGCGCGACAGGCGCTCGAAGAAATGACGAGGCGTGCTGCCGCCGGATACCGCGAGCAGGGCGCTACCGCGCTCGGCGATACCTTCGCGCAGACGCTCGGCGACGCGTTCGGCCAGCGCAACGGCCAGGGCCTGGCAGTCGGTGAAACTATGCGTGGTGACATTCAGCATGGGAGGCATGACGTAGACCGGGCGGGGCTTCGCGGTGAACTCACGCCTGCGCCGCAATTCAAGCATGGCGGAGAGTCTAGGCAGGATCCCGCGACGCTCAGGTGAAACACCTTCGCGTCACGGTGGCTTTTATCGGTGAGTGGTTTACTCACTTTCCTCGTTCCAGGTGCGGCCATCGCGCTCGATCAGCGCCACCGCGGCACTGGGCCCCCAGGTGCCGGATTGGTACGGACGGGGCGTCTCGCCGCTGTCCGCCCACGCGGCAAGAATGGGATCGGCCCACTGCCATGCCGCTTCCACTTCGTCGCGACGCATGAACAAGGTGGGGTTACCGCGCACCACGTCGAGCAACAAGCGCTCATACGCGTCGGGCTGCTGCACGCCGAACGCTTCGGCAAAACTCATGTCCAGCGGCACGTGACGCAGGCGCAAGCCACCTGGCCCCGGGTGCTTGATGGTGAGCCATAGCTTGATGTCTTCGTCCGGCTGCAAGCGCAGCACCAGGCGATTCTGCGCGAGCGCGCCGGCCGACGGATCAAAGATGGAATGCGGCACGGCCTTGAACACCACCGCGATTTCCGAGACGCGCTCGGGCAGGCGTTTGCCAGTGCGCAGGTAGAACGGCACGCCGGCCCAACGCCAGTTGGCGATCTCGGCCTTCAGCGCCACGAACGTCTCAGTGTTGGATTTGCCACTGGCGAGCTCGTCGAGGTAACCCGGCACGCTCTGGCCTTCCGCCGCACCGGCGCGGTATTGGCCGCGTACGGTGAGCTGAGCGGCATTGCTCTCGTCGATCGGCTTGAGCGAACGCAGCACCTTGAGCTTTTCGTCGCGCACCGCATCCGGTTGCAGCGAGGAGGGCGGCTCCATCGCCACCATGCACAGCAGCTGCAGGATATGGTTCTGCACCATGTCACGCAGCGCACCGGCGCGATCGTAATACGCGCTGCGCTGGCCGACGCCCAAGGTCTCGGCCACGGTAATCTGCACGTGGTCGATGTGCTCGGCATTCCACAGCGGCTCGAACAGCGCATTGCCAAAGCGCAACGCGAGCAGGTTCTGCACCGTTTCCTTGCCGAGGTAATGATCGATGCGAAAGGTCTGCGATTCCTCGAACACGCGACCGACGGCGTCGTTGATCTGGTTGGCGCTGGCCAGGTCGCGGCCGATCGGCTTTTCCATCACCACTCGGGCGCGACCCTTGTTGAGGCCATAGGAACCGAGGCGGTTGCACAGATCGACGAACAATTCCGGCGAGGTGGAGAGATAGAACACGCGGATGTGTTCGGGCTGCTCGCCGATCAGCGCGGCGAATGCATCCCAACCGTCGTCCTTGCGCGCATCCAGCGAGCGGTAGGCCACCCGGGTCAGGAAGGCGTCGATCTTGGCCGCGTCGCCACCACCTTCCAGCAGCGCCTTGCGCAGCGAAGCACGGTAGCCATCATCGTCCAGGCCTTCGCGGGCAATGCCGACGATGCGGCTGGAGGTGGGGATCTGGCCATCGACGAAGCGGTGGTACAGGGCGGGCAGCAGCTTGCGTACGGCGAGGTCGCCGGTTCCGCCAAAAATCACCAGGTCGAACGGCTCGACCGGCAGGGGAGAAGCAGTCACTTCAGTCACCTCAAAGGCGATGCGGGGAGCGGGCACAGGGCGCTTGGCCCGTGCGGTGCCCCGGGATCGTACCAGTGACATACCAGGTAACACCAGTTCTCCGTGATGCCGTGTGAGCCCGCCTGGCATAACGGTTCTTGTCGAAAATTGGTAACCCCGGAAAGTCCCGCCAAATCACCCGATTGCCAGACTGGTATGGTCATTGGTATCGTTCCCGCATGGAAACCGCCCTAGTCAATGAATACCGCCGCCTGAGCCGAGACCCGGCCACCAGCCAGCCGCTCGCCTACCTGCGCCTGCGCCGGGCGATCCGCAACGTGGTGGAACACCGCGATATCGAACCGGGCCAGGCCCTGCCCAGCGAACGCGACCTGTCGCGCTTGCTGGAGCTGTCGCGCGTCACGATCCGCAAGGCCATCGCCGGCCTGGTCGAGGAGGGCCTGCTGAACCAGCGCCACGGCGCCGGCACCTTCGTGGCCGAACGCATCATCAAGCCGATGTCACGGCTCACCAGCTTTACCGAAGACTTGCGTGCACGCGGCCTCAATCCGCGTTCGGAGTTCTTCGAGCGGGGCGTGGGCGAGGTGACGCCGGAAGAGTCGATGGCGCTGAATCTGTCGCCCGGCGTCCTGGTCGCGCGCCTGCATCGCGTGCGTTATGCGAAGGACGAACCGCTGGCGATCGAGCGCAGCGTGGTGCCCTCCAGCATCCTGCCCGACCCGATGGTGGTGCACGACTCGCTCTACCAGGTGCTGGAAACCCTGGGTTGCCGTCCACGCCGCGCGTTGCAACGGCTGCGCGCCGTCTCGCTCGGCGCCCAGCAGGCCCGCCTGCTGCACGTGCCGGTGGGTAGCGCTGGCTTGAACATCGAGCGACGCAGCTTTCTCGACGACGGCCGCGTGGTGGAATTCACCACCTCGTGGTACCGCGGCGATATCTACGACTTCGTGGCCGAGCTGCAGACGGACTGATCGCGGTCTTGGTTGCCGGAAGCGGGCCGTGACCCTAAAATTCCGTTTGTTCGGGTGTCCCGCGGCACGTTTTCGCGGGATGAAACGGGAAGCCGGTGCACGCTGCCAACGCAGCCATTCCGGCGCTGCCCCCGCAACGGTAAGCGAGTGATACGAACCTGAAGGCGACACGCCACTGTGCTCTGGCACGGGAAGGCGCCCGAAGGTGCATGCACCGATAGCATGCCACTCGCGAGCCCGGAGACCGGCCCGACACGTAACGGATGGCTCGCGGTGGGCGAGGCCGGACGTCGTGTCATGGCGCGTCTCGCCTGTCCGCCGTTCTGCTTACCCCTGCGTGGCTGCCCGACCTTTCGTCGTCAGTGTCGCGCGCGGGTGCGCGGCCGCAAGGAACACCATGAAGAAGACCCTGCTGGCAGCTGCGCTGCTGTCG
>DASXND010000175.1:0-3641 GCA_036495265.1 Dyella sp. | reverse complement strand
TAGGTGAGCGTTTGGCGCAGGGCGGGCGGCAGCGGCCGGAAGGACCGACTGAAGCCCTTGAGCGCCTCCTCGGCCGAACAGCCGTCCATCTTCACCAGCTTCAGGAATAGCGTTCGCCGATCCACCAGCACGCCCACCGATGACTGGTTGCGCGCCCCTTGAGGAAATCGCCCTCCCAATGGCCGGGCAACAGGCGTTCGTTTGCCTCCGGCGGACGGTCGTGAATGCTTGGTAGGTCGTGCATGCGGCCACGTCGGTTGGCACCTTGGCCTCGTGGGCGGCGGGCGCACTTGTGTTGGCGCAGCAGTGCCACCAGCTCTCGCCGCAAACCCCCGCGTGGCGCCGCATAGATGGCGGTGTAGATCGTCTCGTGGGACACGTGGTTGGCCGGCTCGTCAGGATACTGTCGGCGCAGTGTGCGACTGACCTCTTGGGGTGACCAGCGTTTGGCCAACAGGCCTCGTACCAGGCGCCACAAGGCACCATCGCGATGCAGTTTGCGTGGCCGACGTGCCTTGTGGGCCAACCGTCGTGCCTGTTGACCCGCTCGACGCGCGTCATAGCCGAGGGTGGGACGACCCAGGCGCGGGGCGTCCGACGGTTCACGATGGCCGTTTCGTACCAACTCTCGCGAAATCGTGCTCGGCGATCGCCCCAGCAGGGCCGCCAGTTGGCGCGTACTCTCTCCGCGCGCTTTCCCCACCATGATCGCGCCGCGCTCTTCGGCGCTCAGATGGTCGTAATGTTGGCCCATGCATCATCTCGGTTAGAGGTGTTGCACTTGATATTAGAGAACGCCTTACTTTTCTCTGGCCACGCAGAGAAAAGTGACCCGGCCTCCGGCAGGAGGTCGGAAGCCCGCCGCAGGCGAGCCAGGTTGCGGAAACGCTAAATCAATAGCGAAATGCACTGCATGACCTGCTGGGCATTGAGAGGCTTCACATCAAGCTGACGGCCAAAGGCGACGTGCGCGAACGCGCTTCAACACAAAACCACTCCCTTCAGGTCGCCACCCTGACCCTCAACAACTGCAACCCGCGCATAAACATCCTCCCAGGCATCCCCAAGCGCCCGGCAATCGTCCCCAGCAAGGCATAGTCCTCATTCGTCCAGTAGCGCACCAGCACGCCGGCCGGCGCATAGACGCAGACGAACGCGATGCCTGCGGGAACAAAAGCATATCGGCCCGGCACCCACTCCAACACCAACCACCCCACCGCGGTGGCAAACACGCCCACGGCGAGCAGGCGCAACATGGGCGACCACGGTATGCCTTCGCTGGTCACTCGCCGCAGGTAATAGACCGCCAGGAGCAGTTCCGAGATCCGCGTGCCGCTGTAGGCCAGCACGGCACCGGTGAGACCGAACCGGGGTATCAGCGCGACGCCGAGCACGATGTTGACGATCAGGGCACCCCCGGTGAGCCGGATACGATCGCCCTGGCGATCGACCACCGTCTGGAACGCCACGATACCGTTGACGAACAGCAGCAGTCCCGCCAACACCAGGATCGTCATGATGCTCGGAATGGCCTCGGTGTATTTGTGGCCATACATCAAGGTGACGATGCCCGACGTGGTCAGCAGACCCATGCCTGCAATGGCAATGCCTGCGGCCCAGTAGAAGCGGGTCGCCTCGGACAGGAAGCGCGCCGCATGTTCCTGGCCTTTCTGGCCGAAGGCCTTCGCCATATACGGCAACAACGTAGCGGTAAGTCCCACCGAGAACAGCTCCACCGCACCCCGTGTCAAGGTCGAGGCGATCGCAAAAAAACCGACCGCCGTAGTAGTGACGAAGGTGTTGAGCATGAGCATCTCGACCGTGCCGCCCTTGACCGACGTCAGCAACACCAGTGTCGCCGTGAGCCACAGATGACGCCGCAGCCGGACGCTCATCTCCGCCGGAATCGGGCCCGGCACGAACGGAAGGCAATAGCGGCGGTAGGCGATGCGATTGATCAGGTTGAGCGACAGCGACGAGACCGCGTAGATCGCGATAAAAGCCAGCAGATCCGCATGCACCGAGGTCGCTGCAATCACCAGGCCGACGGTCAGCGCGCCGCTCAGTACGGTGGCGATGGCCTCGGGCTCGAAGTGCTCCTGTCCTTTGGCAATCGCCACGCGCATGGCGAAATTCGCGCGGGCGGTGACTGCCACAATGGACAGCACGATCATCGGCCCGAGAAACATCCGCCATTCGACGGGTTTGACGATTAAGCTGATCAACGCAAACGCGCACAGCACGAGGCAAAGGCTGAGATGCTGCACGCGGTTCAGGCCAGAGGCGATGTGCGAAGCGATGTCCTCCCTGCCCGCGCCATCCGCCTCGGCGATGAACTTCATCGACGACGTGGTCAATGCATGGTTGCTGCAGATGATCAACCAGCGACACAGCCACACCGTGAACGCATAGCGGCCGAAATCCGCGGGCCCCAAGGCCCGTGCCACCCACACGCTGATGATCAGACCCAGCCCGTACTCGATATACGCCGATACCGACACGATGGTGACGCTGCGCAAGACGGCTAGACGCTGATTCATGAATAATCCATTTGCGCGACGGTGGCGACCTGGAGATACGGCGTCATCGTGTTCACTGGCCGCCATGGTTGGAGGCAACCGCAGCGGCACCGCTGCCTGCCGGTTGATGAATCATCCATTGCACGACGCCGCTGCCGCGGTTGTTCCAGTTGAAGCGGCGGGCCGTGTCGCTGCGCTCCGCGCAATCCACGTTGTAGGACGACGTCAGCGCTTCCAGCCTGCGCTTGAGCGCGGCGCTCTGGGCGGGGTCGTTTTCGAAGTAATACGCCGCCGCCAGGGGCAAGCCCAATTCCACGTTGTGGGCGTCGCTGTACCAGCCATCGGAATCCTCGATGTCGGACAGGACCTTGGTGCTGGCCTGTGCCGAAGACCAATACCAGGCAATCAGGCCATCCGGTCCCGAGCAAGGGTTGCGCCAGTCGTGCGAACCGGACATCAGCTTACGATCGATCCAGCCGTACTTCTCCATGTAGCGCCCGAAACCGGTCATCATCTCAGGGATGCGCCTGTCGCCGGTGACCAGCCACGCATGCCAGAGCGCATCAATGATGTTCTCGCTCATCCAGGGCGAAGCGCCCCGCACGTCTGTGGCGGGGTTATAGGTATCGTTTTCATGCAGCTGCCAGCTATTACGCCAGGAGCCATCGTTACCGAGGTGGTCCGGATTGTCGCGCTGATGATCGTAGAGCCAGCCGATGCGTTGCTTGATCATGGCCAGCTCATGCGGATTTCCGCTGAGCTCGTAGGCACTCACCGTGGCCAGCAGGCCCAGCCCCACCAGACGTTCGGTGAAATATTCCGATGGATGGGTATACGGACCCGGTTCGCCACTCCAGCCGCCATTCGCCCACAGCGTCACCATCTTGTTGACGGTGTCGGCATCATGGGTCGTGTCGTTGCCGGTCAAGGCGAGCGCCAGCAGGATCGGCTCGATATAGACGTATTTGGCGTCACAGGGTTTGCCACCCAGGGTCCAGCCACCACCGCACGATGGCCCCATGGGTAGACCATCGCGCTTGATGTACTTCATGTAGAAGCGATAGCTGGTATCGGCCGCCTGCAGATAGTCGAAGCGGCCCGTACGAATATAGGCCTTGAACA
>DASXND010000174.1:0-11413 GCA_036495265.1 Dyella sp. | reverse complement strand
GGCGTGCCGCTGAAGCTGTCGATCACGAAGATGAAGCCCAGCCAGTCCTCGCCCTGCTTGCCGAAGCCTGGCCAGTTCAGCGTGCCGCGCATGGTCATCGACTCGCATACGATGCCGGCCTCTTCGAGGATCTCGCGGCGCATGCAGGCGGCGATGTCCTCGAGCGCTTCCATCTTGCCGCCCAGGCCGTTGTATTTGCCCAGATGCTGGTCGTCCTTGCGCGCGTTGCGGTGGATCATCAGCACCTGCCGTCGATCGGGCGACAGCACATAGCCAAGCGTGGCGACGATGGGCATGTAAGGCATGGGGCTGCCAAGTGTGGGGAGAGCATCAGTTTAGGGCCTGTTCCCAGGTTTCGCTGGCGTGGGCCTTGCACGAATTGGGCCGGGCCGGCGACCATCAGGGCTATGTCAGCGTCCACCAACCGACGTCGCTTCCTTCGCCGCCTGCCTTGGCACCTGCTCGCACCCCTGGTGCTACTCGGCAGCGTGGCGGGTTGTGCGCGGCAGACGCAGGCCGTGGACGGCAGCGAGCGCGTGTTCGAAGGACAGAATTTCCGCGTGGTAAGCATCGACATCAAGCGCGAGTCCCTGAGCCTGCACTGGAAGGACCCCGAGAGCGGCGAGCCCTACGCCAACATCAACACGCTGCGCCAATGGGGTATGTCGCATGGCCGGCGCATGCTGTTTGCCGCCAATGCAGGCATCTATGACCGCCAGTTCGCGCCGCTAGGCCTGTATGTGGAAAACGGCAAGACGGCCGTGCCGCTGAATCTTGCCCATGGCAATCCGTCCTCGGGCAATTTTTCGCTGCTACCCAATGGCGTGTTCGCCATCTATCCCGACGGCCATGCCGCCGTGCGTACCAGCGCCGATTTCAAGGCCGACGGCAAGCCTGTGCGATGGGCCAGCCAGTCCGGTCCGATGCTGGTGATCGATGGAAAACTCAACTATCAGTTCATCGACGACTCCTCCAGCCTGAAATGGCGTAGCGGCGTCTGCGCCAAGACGCCGCACAACGTCATCTTCGCGGTAAGCGAGGCACCGGTGAATTTCCACACCTTCGCACGGCTGTTCAAGGACGAGCTAGGCTGCCGGGATGCCTTGTATCTGGACGGCACAATCTCGCAGGTCTACGTGGATGGCGAAGGCTATGCCGGTGCGCCCACGTTTATGGTGAAGCCCTACGCCGGCATTTTCGCGGTGTTTGCCCAACCCACGCTTTGACGCCGACTCCCAATGAGGTCGGTCTTGATCTTCCTCCTTCACCAACGGACCGACCTACGCGCCCATGACCAAACCACGACGCTTCCGCTGGCTACGTTATTTGATCGGTACCTTGCTGATCCTGGTGATCGGCATCCTTGCCGCGGGCTGGTTCCTGCTTGCCGGTAGCCGCGCACGGCTCGACGGCGAGCTGCATCTGGCTGGGCTCAAGGATGCCGTGTCGATTACCCGCGATGCGCTGGGCACGGCCACCCTGCAAGGCCAGAACCGCGACGACCTCAGCTACGCGCTGGGCTACGTGCATGCGCAGGAACGTTTCTTTGCGATGGACCTGATGCGCCGCCTGCCGGCCGGCGAGCTTTCCGAACTGGTGGGCGGCAAGGCGTTGGATACCGATATCAACCACCGCCGCCATCGCCTGCGTAGCGTGGCCGAAGCCGCCTATGCGCAACTCGCGCCAGCGCAGAAACACACGCTCGATCTCTACGCCGCAGGCGTCAACGCCGGCCTGGCCGATCTGCATGTGAAGCCGTGGGAGTACTTGCTGCTCGACGCCAAGCCGCAGCCCTGGCGCCCGGAAGATTCGTTTCTGGTCATCGCCGCGATGTACCTGGACCTCAACGGCGATGGCCGCAATGAGCGCGAACTGCATATCGCCGAACTGCGCTCCGTGCTGCCCGCCCCGATGGCGGATTTCCTGCTGTCGCCCGATCCGGACTGGGAAGCGCCGCTGCAGGGCGATCTCTCACGCCCACCGGTAATCCCCGGCCCCGAGGTACTCGACCTGCGCCAGACGCAGCCTTCGACCAAGGGCGACAGCAGTGCACTTACCGCGGCACTGCTACCCGCGCTCGATCAAGCGCGCCCGGGCAGCAACAGCTTTGCCGTTGCCGGCAGCCTTACCGAGAACGGCTCGGCGATGCTCGCCAACGACATGCATCTGAGCCTGCGCGTGCCGAACATCTGGTTCCGCACGCGCCTGCGCTACCCCGACACCACCGCCCCTGGCGGCCAGCGCGACGCGAGCGGCGTCACCCTGCCCGGCACACCCGCGCTGGTGGTGGGCTCCAATGGCCAGGTCGCCTGGGGTTTCACCAATAGCTACGGCGACTGGCTGGACTGGGTGCGGGTGCAACGCGACCCGAGCGACGCGACTCGCTACAAGGTGCCCGAGGGTTGGGCCAGCATGGAAGTGCACGACGAAGTCATTCGCATCAAGGACGCGCCCGGCCACACCTTGCAGGTGGAGGACACGCGCTGGGGCCCGATCATGGGCAAGGACACCGACGGCACTCCGTTGGCCTTGGCCTGGATCGGCGAACGTGCGCGTGGCTACAACATCAATATGATGCAGCTGGAGCATGCCGACAGCGCCCACGCCGCACTCGACCTCGCGCCCACGCTTGGCATGCCGCCACAAAACCTGCTCGCGGCCGACAGCGCCGGCCATATCGGCTGGACCGTCACCGGCAACAGCATTCCGCTGCGCAAGGGTTTCGATCCGCAGTTGCCGGCGGACTGGTCGGCGCCCGACACCGGCTGGGTGGGCTGGGCCGAACCGTCGCAGTATCCACGCATCGAAGATCCCGCCGACGGCCGCCTGTGGACCGCCAACAACCGCACCGTGGATGGCGCCGAGCTCGGCTTGCTCGGCAATGGCGGCCATGACCTCGGTGCGCGCGCGCAACAGATCCGCGACGACCTGCGCGCGCGCAACAGCTTTACCCCAGGCAACCTGCTCGACGTGCAGCTCGACAACCGCGCCCTGCTGCTCACGCGCTGGCAACGCCTGCTGCAGGACAGCCTGGCCAGCACACACGATCCCGAGCTGGAGCAGCTGCGGCAGCTCACCGCCACCTGGACCGGGCGCGCCGCGCCGGAAAGCGTTGACTACCGCCTGGTACGTGCGTTCCGCGACAAGGTGAAGGAAAACGTGCTGGCGCCGTTCGTGGCCCAGGTCAGGCAGCGTCACGACGACTTCAGCTGGCCCGGCATGGTCGACGCCGAGGCGGCCGTGTGGGCATTGCTGCGCGATCGTCCGGCCCACCTGCTCGACCCCAAGTACGACAACTGGAATGCGCTGCTGCAGGCCGCCGCGCATCAGGTGATCGATGATCTCGGCAAGCAGCCGGGTGGCCTCGCCGCGCGCAGTTGGGGCGAGATCAATCGCACGGCCATCCGTCATCCGCTGTCACGCGCGCTGCCCGCCTTCGTGGGACGCATGCTCGACATGCCCGATGAGCCGCTTCCCGGCGACAACAACATGCCAAGAGTCGCCACACCGGGCTTCGGTGCCTCCGAGCGCCTGGACGCCATGCCTGGCCACGAAGCACAAAGCATCCTGCACATGCCGGGCGGCCAGAGCGACAACCCGCTGTCGCCGTATCACGGTGCCGGTCAGGAAGACTGGGTCAACGGTCGCCCCACGCCGCTGCTGCCAGGACCTGATCAGCACACGCTCACGCTGACGCCGGCTGCACCGTAGCGTCGACAGGCGGAGCGCGTTTCGCTTACTCGCTTCCTTTTTGCTCCTTCTTCTGCACCTTCTCCCCTGCGGGGAGAAGGTTGGGATGCGGGGCGGGTGCTTGCGATCTCGCTAAAACCGAGCGATATCGCCGGCTTGCCGCCTTAGGGCGAGCATCCACCCCTCAGCCGAGCAATCGCTCGCACACCGCCCGATAAAGCGACGGCAACTTTTCCAGATCGGCCACCGCGACCGATTCGTCCACCTTATGGATGGTGGCGTTGACGGGACCGAGCTCGACCACTTCCGCCCCCAATGGCGCGATAAAGCGTCCATCGGAGGTACCACCGCCGGTGCTCTCTTCGGGCTCGATACCGCACAACTCTCGGCAAACGGCGACCACGGCTTCGCGCACGGCGCCACCCGGCGGCGTCAGGAAGGGCTTCCCGGAGAGCGACCATTCGATCTGCCAGTCCAGACCATGTTTATCGAGCACGGCCTCGCTGCGAGCGCGCAAGTCCGCGGCGCTGCTGGCGGTGCTGTAGCGAAAATTGATCAATGCGGTAAGCATGCCGGGGATGACATTGTTCGCGCCCGCGCCGGCATTGAGATTGGAGACCTGGAACGAGGTGGGTGGAAAATCCTGGTTGCCTTCATCCCAGCGTTCGGCAGCAAGTTCAGCCAACGCTGGCGCAAATGCGTGAATCGGATTCTTCGCTTTCTCCGGATAAGCCACATGGCCTTGCACGCCACGCACCGTAAGCGTGCCCGATAGCGAGCCGCGACGTCCGACGCGGATCAGATCACCGAGCCGCGCCTTGGAAGAAGGCTCGCCTACCACGCACCAGTCAATGCGCTCGCCCGTGGCCCGAAAATGCTCGGCTATGCGGCGCACACCATCGAGATTGGTCGGACCCTCTTCGTCGCTGGTAAGCAGCAGACCAACGCGGCCACGATGGCCCGGATGAGCTTGGACAAACGCTTCCAGCGCCACGGCCATCGCGGCCACCGAACCTTTCATGTCAGCGGCACCGCGACCATACAGATAGCCGTCGCGCACGACGGGATCAAACGGATCGCTGGCCCACTGCTCGACTGGTCCTGTCGGCACCACATCGGTATGCCCGAGAAAAACCAGCAGCGGACCACCACGGCCATGCGTGGCCCACAAGTTGTCGACGTCGCCGAAGCGCAGATGTTCAACCTCGAAACCTGCTGCCGCCAACCGATCACCCAGCAGCTGCTGGCAACCGGCATCATCCGGCGTGACCGAACGACGACGAATCAGCTCGCAGGTGAGATCGAAGACGGCGGACATGGTTTTCCCTCAAACAAATCGACAACGTGCAGGCATCGCTGCGGTGCTGCACGCAATCATAGGCTGTGCCATTGTCATCCGGTGAGCGCGACGCCCAGGGAGTGGCCAACAGCATAAGTGACGCCTGCCGCTGCGACCGTGATGCCCAGTTGTCGCGCAATCGAGAACAACATGCTACGGCCGGTGAACAAGGCCGTGCCCATGCCGATCAAGGCCAATCCGGCCATCGTGGAGGCGATGCACGCCAGCAAGGCCGCCTGGCCGCTCAGAAACAAATACGGTGCCACCGGAAACAGTGCGCCGAGCGCGAACAGGCAGAACGAGGAAATCGCCGCTCCGTAGGCCGAGCCGCCCAGTTCCTCGGGATCGATGCCAAGGTCCTCGCGTACCAGGGTATCCAGCGCGGTGCGCGGTCGCTCGGCGAGATGCTCGGCCAGGGCCTCGGCCGTCTTCGGCTCCAGTCCTTTCTCGCGATAGATGCCCGCGAGGCTGCGCGTACCGTCTTCCGGTGCTACGGCCAGGCGTTCGGCACGCGCCGAAATCTGCGCCTGATAAAACTCGCGCGAGCTGTTCACCGACAGCCACTCGCCCAGCGCCATGGAACAGGCACCCGCCACCAATCCGGCAAAACCAGCGAGCAGGATCGCATGGTCGCCGGATGCAGCACCGGCCATGCCCATTACCAGGCTGGCGTTGGAAACGAGCCCGTCGTTTGCACCCAGCACCGCCGCGCGCAAGGTGTTGCCGCTTTGCGTGCGATGGCGCCCACTGCGCGTCGTCGGCGTCTGCGGTTCCAAGAAGTGATCGCGATAGCCACTGCGATCCACTGGCGTGGGCAGATGATCGGCATGCTCGAGCCGAACCACCGTGGGCATCACGAACTCGGTGCCGAAACGGCGCGCAAACCAGGTCAGCACACGGACACGCGCACCGATCCGTGGCGCCGGCACCTCGGCGCCCAGCTGCTTCAGCCGTTCTTCCCAGAACAGCGCGTTGGCGCGTTCGCCATCGGCAATTCGGCTATAGGCACGGCGCAAGCGTTCGTCGTTGGCCAGCTCGGCCAGCCGATCGTAGAGCGCGGCGTTGTCGCGCTCGATACGAAGATTGCTACGGTAGTGGCGTGGCGAACGCGTCTTGCTCATCTCACTTACCAAACCGCTTCTTGAAGCCGTTGTCGGTAAAGCCCACGCTGACCGATCCATCGCCCTGGACCACCACCGGGCGGCGAATCAGCGCGGGATACTCCTTCAGCAACAGCGTCCATTCCGGATCACTGCCGGGGTTCTTGCGCTGCGGCAGCAGGTTGCGCCAAGTGGTGGAGGACTTGTTGACCAACTTCTCCCAACCGCCCAGCTGCTGCGACCACGCTTTCAACGTCGTCGCGGGCACCGGCTGGGCGCGATAGTCGACGAATACATGCTCGACTTCGAAACGATTGAGCCAGTTGCGCGCCTTCTTGCAGGTATCGCAGTTGGGCAGGCCATAAAGCGTGGGAACTGTCATGAATTGAAATCCGTTTTCAGGCGCTGCTGCTTCAACATGCGCCAGATGAAATAGAACGCCGCGGCCGCGCCCAGATGCTTGATGCTATGTCCGCTGATGACGCCTCCGGTCTGCTGGAATATCTGTGCATCGAGTCTTTCGCAGACAAAGGCGAAGGCATAGCAGGCCAGGGCGGGGATCATCAGCCGACGCCCGGTCCACGGCGTCGGCAACCACGCCAGTGCAAGCAGGATCAACAGGATCGAGCCGGCCTGCGCCATCAGGTACGGCAGGAAGTTTCCGCTGAATTTCCAATACACCACGCTGCCGATGCCGAGCAGGGTCAGCACCAGCAAGGGCAGCAGCGAGCGCCAGTGCAGACGCTCGGCAAACGTCGCGGCGAGCAAGGGCATGAAGACCACCGTCATCGGCAACCGGTCCCATACCAGCCGTGCGTCCGATGGCGCCCAGTGGTAGTAGCTGGAACCGAAGGCCGTAAGCAGCAGACCCAGGAACATCAGGTCATAGCCATAACGCGAAGCCAAGCCCATGGCACGCACCGCTGGCGTACGCATGACAGCCAGTCCTGCCAATCCGGCCAGCAGGAACGCGATATTGGAGGCGACATTGCCGAAGTTGGGAATGCCGAGCCAGGCGCGCTTGTCCGCGAAATCGTGATAGTCCTGCGGCTGCGCCACCGGCGGCAGCACGCAGGCAAGCACCAGCAACACCACGCCCAGCAACGCCAGTGCGTAAGCACGACGGCGCAGCATACTGGGCAGCGGGGTCACGGGTAACTCCATCATTCGCCGAAGCGCAGCAGTTCGTTGATACCGGTCTTGCTGCGCGTCTTCTCATCCACCTGCTTGACGATGATGGCGGTGTAGAGGCTGTGCGTGCCGTCTTTCGACGGCAGGCTGCCCGCCACCACCACGCTACCCGCCGGCACGCGGCCGTAACTGACCTCACCGGTGGCGCGGTTGTAGATGCGCGTGGACTGGCCGAGGAACACGCCCATGCCGATGACACTGCCCTTCTCCACGATCACGCCCTCGACCACCTCGGAGCGCGCGCCGATAAAGCAGTTGTCCTCGATGATGGTCGGATTGGCCTGCAATGGCTCCAGCACGCCACCGATACCGACGCCGCCAGAAAGATGCACGCCGGCGCCAATCTGCGCGCACGAACCCACCGTGGCCCAGGTATCGACCATGGTGCCCGCGCCCACATAAGCACCAATGTTCACGTAGCTGGGCATCAGCACCGCGTCCTTGGCCACATGTGCGCCACGACGGACCAGCGCGCCGGGCACTACGCGTGCTCCCAGACCCTCAAGCTCAGCGTCGTTGCCATGGGCGAAACGCAGCGGCACCTTGTCGAACGCCAGCGCCGAGCCACCATCGACCACGCGATTGCCATTAAGGCGGAAGTACAGGAGCACCGCCTTCTTGATCCACTGATTGACCTTCCAGCCGCCCTCGCCATCGGGCTCGGCGACTCGGCGCTCGCCGCTTTCCAGCAGGTCGATCACCTGCTCCACGGCAGGACGCAGATGCGTATCGATCTCAGCCTGGGTCAGTTCGTTGCGGCGCTCGAAGGCGTCATTGATAAGGGTTTCGATGCTTTGCATGGGTGTTCGCTGGCAAGGGAATACCCCAGCATGTTACCCGCCCCGCGGCCTGCGAGAAACGAGTGCCGGCACAACGGTTCTCGCCGCACCGCGCGTGGGCACGCGTGCCGGTTTGCACAGCGCAAGCTGCCCGAAGGGCGAGGGCCAAGGATGGCCCGAGTGAAAAACCGACGCAGCGGTAACGCCGTGATCGCGCACGGGGTGCCCTCCTACGGAGGGCGGGGCGGGCCCTAGGGCCGTCTGACGGTACCCAGCCGTTCCAGTAGCGCGTGCAACAGTCGATCCTGCTGGGCGATGTCCAACGGCGCGTCGTGGCGGTCCGTGATCAGGAAGAAGTCTTCCACGCGCTCGCCAAAGGTGGCGATGCGTGCGTCATGCACGCGCACCCCAGCATCCGTCATCGCCTGGGCCACGGCCGCCAGCAGGCCGGGCCTGTCGCTGCACACCAGTGCCAGGCGCGTGCGTCCGCCAACCGTACTGAACGCGATCTTGGGCGCCGCCTGGAAGTGCTTGAGATGGCGCGACATGCTCCGCCGCGACGGCTGATGTACATGACCCGGCTGGGACAAGGCCCGATGCAGTCGCTGCTTGAGCTCCTCCGCACGTTCGGCCGTGGCCGGCTGTTGCGTGTCGGCCTCAAGCAACAGGAACGTGTCCAATGCCATGCCCGTGGGCGAGCTGAGAATGCGCGCCTCCAAGACCGACAAATGCAGGCGATCGAGCATGGCCGTTACCGCGGCGAACAAGCCATCGCGGTCGGGCACGTAGACAAACAGCTCCGTTGCGCCGCGTATCGACTGGGGGTGAACCGCCACCAGCGGCGTGGCGCCTTTTGCCTGCAGCACGGCCGCGGTCTGCCAGGCAATCTGCTCGGGCCGGTGACGCAGGAAACTCGACTCGGGGAAGCCGCGCCACACACGCACGCACGCATCGGCCGTGAAACCCTCGCTTTCGAGCAGCGCCATGGCCTGCTCGCGGCAGGAGCGCACCCGTGCCGCGGCATCGGGCGGCAGCTCGTCCTCGCTGCGCATCGCATAACGTGTGGCCGTATAGAGGTCCGCCAGCAGGCGATCCTTCCACCCATTCCATAGCTTCGGGCTGGTCCCGATGATATCGGCGATGGTGAGCAGATAGAGCAGATCCAGCCGCTCGGTGTTATCCAACGCCTCGGCGAAGCGCTGCACCACGTCCGGATCGGTGATGTCCTGCCGCTGCGCGGTGATGCTCATCAGCAGATGCCAGCGCACCAGCCAGGCGATCAATTGCGTGTCGTCCTCGGCCAGGCCAAGCCGCCGCCCGAAGGCAAGCGCCTCTTCCTCACCGAGCACCGAGTGATCACCGCCACGCCCCTTGGCGATGTCGTGGAACAAAGCCGCCAGCAACAACAACTCTGGCTTGGCCAGCGTGGGCCATATTTCGCAGGCAATGGGAAACTCAGCCGAGGCGGCCGTATCGGCAAATCGGGCCACATTGCGCAGCACGCGCAGCGTGTGCTCATCCACGGTATAGACATGGAACAGGTCGTACTGCATGCGGCCGAATACCGTGCCGAACGCAGGCAGGATGGCGGCGAGCAGGCCGTGGCGATTCATGCGCCACAGCGCCTCCACCGCCGGGGCACCCAGCCGCAGCAAGCGCAGGAAGGTCGCGAGCACGTCCGCATCGTCGGCCAGCGAGCGCTCCAGCGCCGCGGTAGCCTGGTGAATGCGGCGCATCGTGTCCGCCGTAAAGCCGACAATGCCCGGCTCCCCCAGTCGCACGATAAACGCTTCCACCAGGGCGGCAGGCCGGCGCATGAAAAGATCCGGATCGCGCACCGCAAGGCGCTTGCCGTAACGGATGAAATCCTCACCGACCGCCTGCGCTGCACTTGGGGGCTCGAGCATCTCCTCGAAACGCTCGACAATCTGCACGCCCAGCCGTTCCACCTGGCTGGCGGCGCGGTAGTAGCCCTGCATGAATTGCTCGACGCCGAGATTCTTCTCGTGCTCATCCTCGAACCCGAGCCGCGTGGCGAGCGCTCGCTGGTAGTCGAACAGCAGGCGCTCCTCGGCGCGCCCCGCTTCCAGATGCAAGGCGAATCGGTATCGGCGCAGCGTCGCTTCGGCCTGTTCGAGCGTGTTCTTCTCGGCGGGATCGAGCAGCCCCTCGCCCACCATGTCATCGAAATCGTCCGCATGCGCGAGGCGACGTCCGAGCCAGCGCAGCGCATCGAGCGTACGCAAGCCGCCCGGGCCATCCTTGAGGTTGGGCTCGAGGTTGTAAGCCGTATCGTTGTAGCGCGCATGGCGTGCATCGCGCTCGGCCAGGCGCACGGCCAGGTAGGCGGGGGGCGGCCACAACGTCGGATCGCTGGTGATGGCCTCGATGCTCTCCTCCAACGCCGGGTCACCCACCAGTCGCCGCGCATCCAGCAGGCTGGTGAACACGCTGGCGTCGTGCGCCGCCAGCGCACGGCATTGCGGCAGGTCGCGCACCGCGTGCCCCACCTTCAAACCGATATCCCACAAGGTGGCGAAGCACTGCTCCAGCGCTCGCAGGCGCGCCGGATCCGACGGGCCGACCAGCGCCAGCAAATCCACATCCGAATGCGGAAACAGCAGGCCGCGGCCGAAACCACCCACGGCGAACAAGGCGGCGCCGGAGACGTCACCCAGGCATGCACTCCACACATGCACCACGACGCGCTGCACGGATTCGCTACGCCGCCGCGCCAGCGCGGTGGCGTCAGCGCCATCGCGAAAGGCCGTGGCGAGCGCGCGATCCACGTCGCCCAGCAACTGCCGCAGTGCGCGACGCGCATCGCTCGACACGCCCGAGCGCGGGACTACCGTCGGCAGGCGTGGTAGCGGGGGCAGCACGACGGGGCTTTCGGGCATGGGGCGTGGGTTCCGCGGTGCGCAGCCAGGGTTGAGATGCAAGTCTGCCACGGCGGGGCCGCTGGATTCTGGATTGGCGCGCGACTCCTGCGGCTGCCCTCCGCTATCGCTGGCGATCACCCTGTACGAGCGCACCCTGTGCGCGATCACGGGGTTAGCGCTCCGTAGGTTTTCACTCGGGCCATCCTTGGCCCTCGCCCTGCGGGCAGCTGGCGCTGTGCAAACCGGCATTCCTGCCGGCTTGTCGCGCAAAGGGCGCCCCTACAAAAAACCTAACTCAGTTCAGCCTGCGTCGGGCCAGGGCGTCAGGATCTCAAACCCATCGTCAGTCACCGCGATGGTGTGTTCCCACTGTGCCGACAGCGAGTGATCCTTGGTGACCACGGTCCAGCCATCCGGCAGTTGCTTGGTCTG
>DASXND010000173.1:0-3702 GCA_036495265.1 Dyella sp. | reverse complement strand
GATGATGAGTTAGTGCGTGCCCAGCGCGAGGGGACGCTGCAAAGAAACTTCCAGGGCTATTCCACCCACGGCGACTGCGACATCATCGGCCTCGGTGTGAGTTCGATTGGTCGTATCGGTAACACCTATAGCCAGAACGCGCGTGACCTCGCAGGCTACTACGCCGCACTGGACTCGGGACGTTTGCCCGTAGCGCGCGGCTTGATGCTTAACGAAGACGACTTGATACGCCGTGCACTGATCGGCGAGCTGATGTGCCATGGCGAGCTCCATCTGCCTGCCTTCGGCGCGCTGCATCGGCTGAACTTCACCGATTACTTTGCCGCCGAGATGGAGCGTCTGCGCAAGCTCGCGGCCGACGACCTGGTCACCTTGGAGGCCGACACCATTCGCGTCACCTCGCGTGGCCGGTTGCTGCTGCGAAACATCGCGATGTGCTTCGACGCGTATCTGTCGGTGCCGTCGGAAGCGCCACGCTATTCACGGACCATCTGATGGAAGCTGTCGTTTCGGCTGGCAACTCTTGACGCGAAGTCCTGACCCAAATCAGGGCCAGTGAGGTCTTGTGCACACAGACTCGCGGAGTCACTACTGGAGTGTCCATGTCCCGTCCTCACTGCGAGTGCTTTCATGTCCTACCCTTCCTCGTTTGACCGCGAGCAGTTGCTCGCTTGTGCGCGTGGCGAGTTGTTTGGCCCCGGTAATGCCCGGCTGCCATCGCCACCCATGTTGATGTTCGACCGTATTACGCATGTCGATGACCACAGCGGAAAATTCGGCAAGGGTTCGCTCCATGCTGAACTGGATATCAGTCCGGGCCTATGGTTCTTCGCCTGCCACTTCGATAGCGATCCGGTGATGCCGGGCTGCCTTGGGCTGGATGCGCTGTGGCAGCTAAGCGGATTTTTCCTGCCCTGGCTCGGTGTGCCGGGGCGCGGGCGGGCGCTGGGGGTGGGGCAGGTGAAATTCTCCGGCCAGGTACTGCCAAGCGCCAAGCTGGTGCGCTACGAGGTGGATATCCGCCGTGTGATGCGCAGCCGGATGTCCTTGGTGGTGGCTGATGGCCGCGTGTTTGTCGACGACCGCCAAATCTATGTAGCGACGGATATGCGCGTAGGCCTGTTCGATTCGACGGAGGGCTTCTGATGCGGCGCGTCGTGGTTACCGGGCTGGGCATCGTTTCCTGCCTCGGCAACGCGAGCGACACGGTGACGCGTGCATTGCGCGATCTGCGCAGTGGCATCCAAGCGGTACCCGAGTACGCCATGCGTGGCTTGCGCAGCCACGTCGCCGGGGTGCCTGACATCGATCTCGACGGGTCGATCGACCGCAAGCTTCGGCGTTTCATGGGTGATGCTGCGGCTTATGCCTATATCGCCATGCGGGACGCGATTGCGGATGCGGGATTGGCACTGGAGCAGATCCGGCATCCTCGTTGTGGCGTGATTGCCGGCTCGGGCGGGGGATCAGCGCGCTGGCAAATCGAGGCTGCCGATTTGCTGCAAGCGAAAGGCGTGCGCAAGATCGGCCCCTGCATGGTGCCGCGCACGATGTGCTCGACTGTATCCGCGTCGCTTGCCACGGCGTTCGGGATACTCGGGCTGAGCTATTCGATTTCCGCCGCCTGCGCCACGTCCGCACATTGCATCGGTGCGGCAGCGGACTTGATCCGTCACGGTGCGCAGGATGTGATGTTCGCCGGTGGTGGCGAAGAGCTGCATTGGGGAATGACGGCGCAGTTTGACGCCATGGGTGCGCTGTCCACCGGCCATAACGACGCACCGGAAACTGCCTCGCGACCCTATGACGCCGGTCGGGATGGCTTTGTCATCGGCGGCGGTGGCGGCATGCTGGTGCTGGAGGAATACGAGCATGCCAAGGCGCGCGCAGCGCCCATGCATGCCGAACTGGTGGGCTATGGCGTCACTTCCGATGGCGCGGATATGGTGGCCCCCTCCGGCGAAGGAGCGGCGCGTTGCATGCGCATGGCGCTGGCTTGCGCGAACGTACCGATCAGCTACCTCAATACGCACGGCACCGCGACGCCATTGGGCGATATCGTCGAGCTGATGGCGGTGCGTGACGCGTTTGGCAGCGCGATGCCGCCCCTGTCGTCGACCAAGGCGCTGAGTGGCCACGCGCTCGGCGCGGCCAGCGTGCACGAAGCGATCTACAGCCTGCTGATGCTCAATGGCGACTTCATGGCCGGCTCCGCGCATATCGCCGAATTGGATCCGCGAGCGAAGGGATATCCGATTCTGCGCGAAACGCGCGAAGCCAAGCTTCTCGCCGTCATGTCAAATAGTTTTGGCTTTGGTGGCACCAATGCGAGCCTCGTGTTTGCCAAGGTCTGAGGATGCGCCACACCGGCCTGGCAGATCAGGAATGGACAGGGCGGTGCCATCGCCGTCCACCAGCAGTCGTTGGTGGACGGCGCTCAATGTTTCCAGCAACTGCGCGCGGGCGGCGGAGGCGTAGGGATTTTCGCGTTGAATCGCGGCGAACAGATGACCCGCATCGCCACGCACCGCGGCCAACATGTGGGCCAGGCCAAGAAAGGATGGCGGCGCCATCGACAGATCCTCGCCAACGCCCATTTCCACAAGGGCCTTGGCGATAAAGAAGGTCAGTGCGTGGGTCTCGGCCATGGCGCGGTCGTGGGTGGCAGGATCCCGATCAACCACTTCGCAGCCGAGTGACTCGAACAATTGACGCGTGCGCTTGCCGGCGCCCGGGTGCTGCGCGCTGGTGCATAGCACGGTGCGCAACGGGCGCTCACCGCGCCCCAGGCTTAACGGCCCGAACAACGGATGTGTGCCGGCGTGCGGAATCTGTGCGCCGAGCAAGTCGCCCATCAGTGCGCAGGGACGCAGCTTGACGCTGCCCACATCGATGACCGTTTGCTTCGCATGAAGCATGGGGCGCAGTTCCAGCAGTGCTTCGTGCATGCCTGGTACGGGCATGGCCAGCACCACCCAGGTCGCCTCGGCGACGGCGGCAGCGGTGGATGAGGCGGCCAGCGCGCGCGGTACGCTGGCCTGCGGGTCGTAGACACGAACGCGATGTCCCGCCTGTTGCAGCAATTCGGCGAACGCCTGTCCAAAGCGGCCGTAGCCAAGCAGGGCGAAGTTCATGCGGGGTTCCTTGGGGCATGGCTGGGACGTGGATGCTTGATGTCGCCGCCCTTGCTTGCCATGACTCAGGTCAAGCGAAGCGTCTTGCCAGGCCGCCGCGCGCTGGCTCGCTATCGTGCTTCGGGCCGGTGGCATGTTCTACTTGTAGGGCCCATCCAACGAGGTGTCCCATGTCCCAGGTAACTCTGAAGGGCCAGCCGGTCCAGGTCGACGGTCATTTTCCCGCCAAGGGGGATCATGCGCCCGCATTCTCCTTGGTCGGCAAGGACCTGTCCGACGTCACGCTGGCCACGTTCGCCGGCAAGCGCAAGGTGCTGAACATCTTCCCGAGCGTGGACACGCCCACCTGCGCCACCTCGGTTCGCCGCTTCAACGAGAAGGCCAGCAAGCTGGAAAACGCCGTCGTGCTGTGCATATCCGCCGACCTGCCGTTCGCGCAGTCGCGCTTCTGCGGCGCGGAAGGCCTGGACAACGTGGTGACGCTGTCCACGCAGCGCGGTCGTGACTTCCTCAGGAACTACGGCGTAGCGATCGCCGGGGGTCCGTTGGGCGGTTTGGCTGCGCGTGC
>DASXND010000172.1:0-12549 GCA_036495265.1 Dyella sp. | reverse complement strand
ATGGGCTCGTTCGCGCCAGTGCGCATCGAGACGGCCGCCCCTGAGGCGACCGCGCCGGCGCCGTACAAGCTGGTGCCGAACAACGACAGCCTGCTCGACAAGACCGACCTGGTCTTTATCGATGCGGTCGGCGCCGGTTATTCGCGCCCCGTCGGCAAGGCCGAGGGCAAGGACTTCTGGGGCGTTGACCAGGACATCTCGGCGTTCTCGCGCGCGATCCAGCGCTACGTGACGGTCAACAACCGCTGGAACTCGCCCAAGTTCCTCTACGGCGAAAGCTACGGCACCACGCGTTCCGCCGCCCTGGTCGATGCGTTGCAGGACAAGGGCATGTCGTTCAACGGCGTGATCCTGATGTCCTCGATCCTCAACTACGGTGTGCGCATCCCCGGCTATGACGAGATGTATGTCGGCTACGTGCCCAGCTACGCGGCCGCCGCCTGGTATCACAACAAGCTCGCCAACAAGCCGGCTGACCTGAAGGCTTACCTCGACGAGGTGCGCGCGTTTGCGCGCGGGCCGTATGCCACGGCACTCGCCAAGGGCCAGGATCTGTCGTCGGCCGAGGCGGACGCCGTGGCTCAGAAGCTGGCCAGCTATACCGGCATGCCGGCGAGCTACATCAAGGACGCAAACCTGCGCGTGGAGCCATCGCGCTTCCGCAAGGAGCTGCTGCGCAACGAACGCCGCACGCTGGGCCGCTACGACGCGCGCTTCGAGGGCGTGGATGAAGACGCCGCCGGCGAGACGCCGGACTACGATGCGTCCGATGCCGGCATCAGCGGCGCGTTCGTCACCGCCTTCCACGACTACGTCACCAGCCAGCTGAACTACCACAGCGATCTCGAGTATCGCCCGACCTTCAGCGACATCGGCAAGGACTGGGACTGGAAACACCAGGCCGCCGGCATCAAGCGTCCGCTGCCCACCGCGTATGTGGCCGGTGATCTGGCGCATGCGATGCGTACCAACCCCAACCTGCAGGTGCTGTCGGTCAACGGCTATTACGACTTCGCCACGCCGTTCTTCATTACCGAGTACGACCTGGCGCACATGAATCTGGAGCCGTCCCTGCGCGGCAACCTGCACTTCGTGTACTACCCCTCGGGCCACATGATTTACCTCAATACCGAGGCGTTGAAGCAGCTCAAGGGCGATCTGTCCCGCTACTACGACAACACCACCCACCTTTGATCTGCGACGTACCGGAGACGACCCCCATGCGCCACTACGCACTCACTTCGCTCGCCCTCGCCACCATGCTGGCATTGGGCTATTCGCCGCTGCATGCAGCCGAGAACGACACCAAGGATGCGCCCAAGGCGCAGGCCGACAAGAAAGACCAGGACAAGGCGGATAAGACTGCGTCCGATGAGCTGCCTGTCCCGCCCGAACGCTCGGTGGTGACCAAGCACAGCGTGCGCATCAACGGTCGCACGATTGACTACAAGGCCACCGCCGGCACCATGTTGATCCGCGACGACAAGGGCAAGCCGACAGTGAGCTTCTTCTATGTCGCCTATACGGTGGACGGCGGCAAGAGCGGCAAGCGTCCGCTGACGTTCTTCTACAACGGCGGCCCGGGTTCATCGTCGATGTGGCTGCACATGGGTTCGTTCGGTCCAGTGCGCGTGGCCAACGATGGCGACAAGCCGGTTCCGCCGGCGCCCTACCACACCGTGCCGAACGAACAGAGCCTGCTCGACAAGACCGACCTGGTCTTTATCGATGCGCCGGGTACGGGTTATTCGCAGCTGGTGGGCAAGGCCGAGGGCAAGGACTTCTACGGCGTCGACCAGGATGCCGCGGCCTTCACCCAGTTCGTCAGCCGCTACGTAAGCCAGAACAACCGCTGGAACTCGTCCAAGTTCCTGTTCGGCGAAAGCTACGGCACCACCCGCTCCGCCGTGCTGGCGAAGACGCTGCAGGAAAAGGGCATGGAGCTCAACGGCATCGTGCTGATGTCGTCGATTCTCGACTTCACCGTCGCCGCGCCCGGCATCGATCACGGCTATATCGTGAACCTGCCGACCGAAGCAGCGATCGCCTGGTATCACAACAAGGTGCCGAACAAGCCGGCCGATATCCGCACATTCCTGGCCGAAGTGCGTCGCTTCGCCTCGGGCGACTACACCCTGGCCCTGGCCAAGGGCGATGCCATCGATCCGACCGAGCGCGACCGCGTGGCCGTCCAGATGAGCAAGTATCTCGGCCTGTCGCCGCAGTACATCAAGGACGCGAACCTGCGCATCGGCCCCAGCCGTTTCCGCAAGGAGCTGATGCGTGACGACCGTCGCACGGTGGGACGTCTGGACGGCCGTTTTGTGGGCATCGATCCGGATGCTGCCGGCGAGACGCCGGACGGCGACACGGCCAGCGATGCCGTCACGGGTGCGTATGTCGCCATGTTCAACCAGTACGCCGCCAACGAACTGAAGTTCACCGAGGACCGCTCTTACCTGCCCAACAATTACGCCGTGGTCGGCAAGAGCTGGGACTGGAAGCGCAAGAACAGCGGCGGCTGGACCCAGGCCACTTACGTGGGCAGCGATCTGGGCGATGCCATGCGCCGCAACCCGCACCTCAAGGTGTTCTCGGCCAACGGCTACTACGACCTTGCCACGCCGTTCTACGCCACCGAGTTCGACCTCACCCACCTGGGTCTTGAACCCGCGCAGCTGAAGAACATCTCGTACGGCTTCTATCCCTCGGGTCACATGATCTACCTGGACCAGAAGTCGCTGGAACAGACCAAGACTGACCTGTCCCGCTTCTACGACGACGCGGCGCCGTGACCAAGCAGATACCACCGAATACCACGCCCGAAGAACCCATCGACCCGTCCCGCCGCCGCCTCTTGGGCGGCATGGCGGTGACGGGTGCCGCGTTGGCGATCGGCGGCTATCAGGGCAGCGCGCAAGCAGACACATCGGTCGCCGACAGCACGCCTGGCGCGCTCGATGCCGCCCTGCGCGAACATATTCAGCAGGTCGTGGTGATCTACGCGGAAAATCGCAGCTTCAATAATCTGTTCGCGAACTTCCCCGGCGTGGAAAAGCCGCTCAGCGCGCTGAAGCCCGAGGACTATCTGCAGCGTGATCGCGATGGCTCGATCCTGAAGACCTTGCCGCCGATCTGGCATGGCATGGTGCCGCACGCGCAGACGGTGAATCACCACCGCTACGAAGTGAAGCAGGAAGACCTGGTCGGCCTGCCGAACGCACCCTGGGCGCTGCGCACCGGCAACGGCAAGCCGTTGCCGCACGGCGTGGTCACGCGCGATCTGGTGCATAGCTTCTACAACAACCAGCTGCAGATCAACGGCGGCAAGAACGACGGCTTCGTCGCCTGGGGTGATACCGGCGCCATGGTCATGGGCCACTACGAAGACAGCGCGGCCAACCTGCGCCTGTGGCAACTCGCGCGCCAGTTCACCTTGTGCGACAACTTCTTCATGGGTGCCTTTGGCGGTTCGTTCCTCAACCACCAGTACCTGGTGGCCGCGCAACCGCCGTACTACCCGCAAGCCGACCAAAGCCCGGCACGTTTCAATATCGCCAAAACAGAAAGCGGCGAACCGACCGACACCCGTTTGAAGCTGGCGAGCGACTCGCCGGCCAGCGCGATGGAGGGCACGCCTCGATTCGCCTCGCGCAGCCAGTTGACACCCGACTTCTGGGCCGTCAATACGATGATGCCGCCCTACGCGCCCAGCGCCACGGAATCGGGCAGCAACCCGGCGCTGGCCGATCCGGACAGCCCCAATACGGTGCCGCCGCAGACGCACAAGCACATTGGCGACGTGCTCTCCGCGGCCGGTGTCGACTGGGCCTGGTACGGCGGTGCCTGGCAGCTGGCGCTCGATGGCAAGGGCGATGGCGACCAGCACCAGTTTCCGCAGCGCCCAAACTTCCAGATCCACCACCAGCCGCTGAACTACTTCAAGAGTCTTGCCCCCGGCACCGCGGCACGCGCGCAGCACCTGCGCGACGGCGGTGTTGGCGAAACGGCGCCAGATAATCGCTTCATCGCGGATATCAAAGCGGGTCGCCTGCCGGCGGTGAGCTTCTACAAGCCGCAGGGCGATCTGAACATGCACGCCGGTTATTCAGACGTGGATGCGGGCGATCGCCACGTCATGCACATTATCGATGCATTGCAGAAATCAGCGGCGTGGAAGCACCTGCTGGTGGTTATCACCGTCGACGAAAACGGTGGCTGGTGGGATCACGTGGCGCCACCCAAGGGCGATCGCTGGGGACCAGGCTCGCGCATCCCCGCCATCATCGTGTCGCCGTTTGCGAAGAAGGGCCACGTCGACCACACCATCTACGACACCGGCTCGATTGCACGCTTCCTCACCCGCCGCTTCGGCCTGGAAAAGCTGCCCGGTCTGACCCTGCGCGAGCAGGCGATGGTGGCCGCAGGTGGTCCGCCACCGGGCGACCTGACGGCAGCGCTGGAGCTTGGCGCCGCCTGACGCCAACCTGCCCGCTCGCCCCTGCCGGACTGGCGGAGACGAGCGGGCACAAACCGCTCACGACCCCGATGCGATACTCGGCCCCACCCGTTGCCGGAGAGGATCGCCATGCATCGCACCCGTCTAGCCGTCGCCCTGCTTGCCATGTTGTTTGCCGTGGCGGCCAGTCATGCCCAATCGGGTTACGGCGGCATTTCCAACACCGCACAAAATCTCATGAAGAACTTCGACATTGCCGACAAGAACCATGATGGCCTGCTGACCCGGAAAGAGGCCGAGAAGGTGCCTTTCATCAAGGCACATTTCGACCAGATCGACACGACCCACCGCGGCTCAGTGTCCAAGCAGGAGGTGCGCGACTACATCAGCTCGCTGCAGCGTCCGGCGCCGGCGGGGGCTAGTACGACGCACTGAGGTTACTCACGGTGGTTCCGAGAGGGTGATGCAAATACGGCGTCATCCCAGCGAAAGCTGAGATGACGATGAGGAGGCGTGTATACCCTTCTTAGGGGGACGGTGAGAGGCCGTCAGCGCGTCCCAGGGTGACCATCGGCCCCGGCGGCCATCACATCGTCGATGGCATACTCCGCGTTCCTGCTGATGGAGTCTCCCCGATGCGCCCGTTCCATGCCCTTGCCTTCGGTGCCCTCGTGCTGCCGCTGAGCGCCTTCGCCGCCGACCCGCATTCCTTCGCCCAGCCCGACCAGGTCCGCGTGACCCATCTGGATCTGGATCTGAAGATCGACTTCCCGCAGAAGCAGCTGGACGGCAAGGCCACGCTGACGCTGGACTGGAAGAACCCGAAGGCCACCTCGCTGGTGTTGGACACGCGCGACCTGAAGATCGCCAGCATCGAAGGCATCGATGCCCAGGGCCATGCCAACGCGCTTAAGTTTGCCCTGGCCCCGCGCGACAAGGAGCTGGGCAGCAAGCTCACCATCGCCACACCGCAACAGCCGGCCAAGGTGCGCATCGTCTACTCCACCGTGCCGACCGCCTCGGGCCTGCAGTGGTTGACGCCGGAGCAGACGGCGGACAAGAAACTGCCCTTCATGTTCTCGCAGTCCGAATCCATCCACGCCCGCTCGTGGGTGCCGCTGCAGGACACGCCGGCGGTCCGCTTCACCTATACCGCGAACGTGACCGCACCGAAGGATGTGCGCGTGGTGATGAGCGCGATCAACGATGCCAAGCATCCGCTCGACGGCAACTTCACGTTCAACCAGCCGCACCCGATTCCTTCGTACCTGCTGGCCATCGCCGCCGGTGATATCGCGGCCAGGGAAACCGGCCCGCGCTCGGCCGTGTATGCCGAGCCCAGCGTGGTCGGCAAGGCTGCCAAGGAATTCGAGGACACCGAAAAGCTGATCGCGGCCGCCGAGAAGCTCTACGGTCCGTACGCCTGGGGCCGCTACGACCTGCTGGTGCTGCCGCCGTCGTTCCCATACGGCGGCATGGAAAATCCCAACATGACGTTCGCCACGCCGACCTTGCTGGTGGGCGACAAGAGTCTGGTTTCGGTGATCTCGCATGAGCTGGCCCACTCGTGGTCGGGCAACTTGGTGACCAGCGCCGCCTGGCGCGACATCTGGCTCAACGAAGGCTTCACCACCTACGTGCAGGGCCGCATCACCGAGGCCGTCTACGGCAAGACCCTGGCGGATGAAGAAGCCCTGTTGTCGGCCCGCAACCTGCAGAAGACCATCGGTGCCATGCCGGTGAATGCGCAGCGCCTGGCGCCGGAGCCGCGCGGCATCGGCGCCGACGATTCGCTCTCCGAAGTGCCCTACGACAAGGGCTCGTGGTTCCTGCGCACGCTGGAGCAGCGCTTCGGCCGCGAAACCTTCGACGAGTACCTGAAGGGCTACTTCAATCACTTCGCCTTTCAGAGCATCACTACCGAGCAGATGCTGGAATACCTGAAGGTCAATCTGTTCGACAAGAACCCGGGCAAGATGAGCTGGGACGAAGTGAAGGCCTGGGTCTACGACCCGGGTATTCCGAAGAACGCGCCGCTGCCGACATCGGCACGCTTCGATGCGATCGACAAGGAACGCAGCGCCTTCCTCGCCGGCACGCTGAGCGCCGACAAGCTCGACGCCAAGGGCTGGAATACGCAGGAGTGGATGTACTTCCTCGACGGCATGCCGGACGTGGCGCCGCTGGACAAGCTCAAGCAGCTCGATGCCGCCTGGCACCTCACCGGCACGCCTAACGCCGAGATCGGCATGCGCTGGTATACCCACGCCATTGCCGCCGGCGACAAGGACGTGTGGAGTGCCGCCGCCGAGCACATGAGCCGCATCGGCCGCCTGTACCTCACCATGCCGCTGTACAAGGCCTTTGCCAAGACGCCGGAAGGTCTCGCCTATGCCGAACAGGTCTATGCCAAGGCCAAGTCGGGTTATCACCCGATGACCCAGCAGGCGGTGGAAGCGGTGTTCGCCAAGGCCAAGAAGGGCGACAAGACCGAGAAGTAAGATCTGCGCCCGCCTCCTTGCAAAAGGAGGCGGGCGACGCCATCGATGGTCGCGCCACTACGGCACCCATTCTTTCTCCCTCGCCCAACGAGCAAGCCCCATGACGTCACCTAACCCGCCCAAGGCTCCGGCTGCCACGCGTCCCTTGTGGCAGCGACTGGCACTGCGCCGCCTGAAGTTCCTCGGTTTTGTCGCCGTGCTGCTGGCCGTGGTGCTGGGCGGCTCCTACCTGTTCGCGCCGCAATGGCTGATGAAAGCCGAGATCAAGCGGCAGGCCATGTCGGCGCATGTCGAGGAGCACTCGATACAGGTTGGCGATACCAACTGGGTGTACTTCGAAGGCGGCCAGGGCCCCACGCTGTTGCTGCTGCACGGTTTCGCTGCCAGCAAGGAAGTGTGGCTGAAGCAGGCCGAGCTGTTGACGCCGCATTTCCACGTGATCGCACCGGATCTGCCGGGCTGGGGCGAGTCCAGTCGCGTCGACGGCGCCAGCTACAACATCGACGCCCAGGCCGCACGCCTGCAGGCCTTTGTCGATGCGCTGCATCTGCCGCCTTTCGTGCTGGTCGGCCATTCCATGGGCGGTGCCATCGCTGGCGTCTACGCCGCCGAACACCCGGAACACGTGGCGGAATTGGCCTTGCTGAGCTCCTTTGGCCTCAAGACCAACGAGAACGATCTCTCGCGCCAGGTGCTGGCCGGCAAGGATCCGTTCGTGTTTGACGACCGCGCGGGCTTCGAGCGCGCTTCCGCACTGGCCTTCGTCAACCCGCCTTCCTTGCCGGGCCGGTTCGTCGATGTGCTGGTCAAGCGCAACCAGGCCGACCGCGCCTTTTTCGAGCACACGCTCAACGAATTGCGCGATCCATCGCAGTATCTGTCCGTGCAGAATCGCCTCGACCGGCTGACCATGCCGGTGCTGGGGCTGTGGTGCCATGACGACAAGATCGTCGATATCTCCGCCCTCGACAGCTTGCGCAACGGCCTCAAGAACGCCAGCGCCATCAGCACCAGCGTGCTGACCGGCTGCAATCACATGCCGATCCTGGAGAAGCCGGAAGAGACGGCGCGTATCCTGACCGCGTTTGCACTATCGCACTGAGCATGAACACCCGTCCGCAATGATCATGGTCCTTGCTGCCGTGATCATTGCGGCGCCTATGGTTGGCGCCTCGACTACCCACACGCACCATCGGCGGCGCCCCATGCAGCGCCGGTCGCAGATGCCCCGACGCCAGCCGCCCGATAACTGACTTTGGGACCGCGCCCTCGTGGTTGCGAAGCCGCTCAGGTGCTGTAGGCTAGCCGGCGGGGACTCCAGGGGAATATCGATGCGTTGGCTACGCATGATAGTCATGGCTTTCGTGCTGCCGCTCGCGTGGCCGGCTGCAGCGAGCGACCTGACCGTGAAGGTGATCGATGGCGACGGCAAGCCTGTCAGCGATGCCGTAGTCACCTTGACGCCCGATGCCTCGACGCGGGACGCGGCTACGCTGTCCTCGACTGAGCGTCCGGCCTCGGCGACCCGGATCATCAACCAGAAGAACGAAACGTTTCTTCCCTACGTCCAGGTATTCCGCCCTGGCGACATGACCGTCTTCCGCAACAGCGATACGACCCGCCATCATGTCTATTCGTTCTCGCCGATCAAGTCGTTCGAGTTCGTGTTGCGACCCGGCGAGAGCTCGCCTCCGCTGACCCTGGAGCAGATCGGGATCGCCGCGGTCGGCTGCAATATCCACGATCACATGATTACGTATTTGTACGTGTCCGATGCGCAGAACATCGCCGTGTCGGGAACCAACGGTCAGATCACGCTGCCACATCTCTTGACGGGTCCATACACGCTGCATCTATGGCATCCGCAATTGCACCCCGGGCGACCGGACATCGTGCGCGCCGTCCATATCGATGGGAAGACAACCCCAGACCTCATCACCCTGACCGTGTCCTTGCTCCCCGATCCGCGCATGCAGATCGATCGCGAACACCTGGGGTATTGACCGACACCCATGGCCACCATCGGATTCCGCATGCGGCTGGCCTTGTTCGTCGTGACGACGATCGTGGCCGTGCAGGCGCTGACCGCCGTTCTGGTTTCCGAGGTCACCCATCGTCAGCTGGTCGCCGAGGGTAAGCGCCAGCTCACGGCGTCGGCAGACACCTTCGTCGATCAGCTGGACGACATTTCCACGCGGGTGGCCGAAAGCGTGCAGATCCTCGCGCTCGACTACGCGCTTCGCGCCGCCATCGCGCAGCATGACAAGGACACGGTGTTCTCCGTATTGCGCAATCACGGTCGGCGCGTGGGTGCGACGCGCATGCTGATGATGGGACTGGACGGAACCATTCAGGTGGACACGCTGGGGGGATCGTCCTCGCTGCAGCGCTTTCCCTTTCCGGACCTGATCGACCGTGCGTTCAGCCAGCGCACGGCGGCGGTGGTGGCCTTGGACGGCAAGGCCTACTGGATGGTGGTGGTGCCGATTTACGCGCCGCAGCCGGTCGCCCTGGTCGGCGCTGGCATTCCGGTCGACGATGCCTTCCTGGCGCGCATGCAGCATCTCTCGGCGCTGCCCAAGGACATCCAACTGGTGGCGCAGACGCAGGCATCGCGATGGGATGTGGTCGCCCGCAGCGATTCTCGCGTCGACCTGATGGGCGGCCTGTCGTCGCTGTCGCCCCAACCCGTCCTCGAGAAGGTCGGCGGGCACGAGTATCTGGTGCTGGCGCGTCCCTTGAGCGGGCTGCAGGAGAGCGCCCCCATCCAGGCCGTGATCGGCTATTCGCTGGATGATGCGCTGCGTCCCTACCATTCGGTCGTCTCGACCTGGCTCGGTTTGCTCGCACTGGGCCTGGTGCTCGGTCTGTTGGGTGCCTGGCTGATTGCCCGTGGCGTCTCGCGGCCGATCGAAGCACTGGCGGCATCGGTGCGGCGTATCGAGCAGGGCGACTACAGCGCGCCCGCGGCAGCCGAACGCAAGGACGAACTGGGGCAGCTGGCCACGGCCTTCTCCACCATGACCCAGTCCATTCGGCAGCGCGAGGACCGCATCCGCTTTCAGTCCCTGCACGACGCCACCACCGAACTGCCCAACCGCACCGCCGCCGAAGCCTTCATCCAGCGCAGTCTGCACGAGCACAACCAAGGCGCGCTGTTGATGGTGGGCCTGACCCGCATCCCCGAGATCATCAAGACCGTGGGGCATGCGCTGAGCGAACGGCTCATGCGCGATGCCGCCGAGCGCATCCGGCAAACGGCCACCTCAGGCTTCGCCGCGCGCGCTTCCGATACCGCCTTTCTGATCTGGCTACCGCGTGCGGGCCGGGCCGAGGCCATCGCCCTGTCGCTGCACCTGCTCGAGGTGTTGAACAAGCCCTATCAGGAGCCCGACGTGTCGATCGACACCGTGCCGGCCGTGGGCATTGCCATGCATCCGGACCACGCCAAGGCCGCAAGCGAGCTGCTGCAACGGGCCGAGATCGCCCTGTTTGCGGCCTTGCGGGTACCGCAAGCGGTGGCCTTCTACGATGCCGCCAGCGATCCGCATCGTCCCGAACGCCTGTCGCTGATGGGTGACCTGCGCGATGCGATCGAGCGCAACGACGTGGTGTTGCACTATCAGCCGAAGTTGAGCCTGCGCGAGCAGGCCATCGATGGCGCCGAGGCGCTGATCCGCTGGCAGCACCCCAAGCTCGGCTTCGTTCCACCGGATGCCTTCATTACGCTGGCCGAGGAAACCGGCAACATCCATCGCGTGACGCGCTGGGTGCTGACGACCGCCATTTCGCAACTGCAGCGTTGGTCGTCGCAGGGACTGAACTGGCATATCGCGGTCAACCTGTCCGCGCGTGATCTGCACGACCTCGAACTGCCGCGCCGCGTCGCCCACCTGCTCGCCTTGCATCGGGTGAAGGTCGAACATCTGCGACTTGAGATCACTGAAAGCGCGGTGATCGGCGAGCCGGTCATCGCCATTCAAGTCCTGCGCGAGCTTGCCGATCTAGGCTTGCGAATCGCGGTCGATGACTTTGGTGTTGGCCAGTCATCGCTGGCCTATCTCCGAAAGCTGCCGGTGCATGAGTTGAAGATCGACAAGATGTTCGTGCAGGGACTGGCCACGCATGCCGACGACCGGATGATCGTGCGCTCCATCGTGGAACTCGCGCACCGCCTCGGCTATGGGGTGACGGCCGAGGGCGTCGAGGATGCCGCGGCCCTGGCCTATCTCACCAAGATCGGTTGCGATCATGCGCAGGGGCATTTTCTCGCTCCGGCACTCGACACCGAAAGTTTTGAGCATTACGCCATCGGCTTTGAGGTGGGAGCCACGCAATGAGGCAGGCGGTGGCCTTCCTGCCTGCTCGCGCTGTCGATGAGCCGCATGGCCGTGGCGCAGGACTTCAGCCTCCACGCTACGATAATCGCGCCGATCCGGCCGCGCATCCGGACTACGAGGGTTCGCCTGATGTCTTCGCGAGGCGCACCGCATTCTGGAGTGCCAGTGCGCGCACCGATACCGGCCCGGTGACGTGGATAGCGCAGGCGATGGACGGCAGCACGGAAATCGACCCCACGCCCGGCGTCAACCGCACGACGCGTTTTCGTTCCGCGTTCCTGCTGGCCGGTTGGAATCGTGGCGCCTGGCGGCCTGCCCTACGCCTCGATCACTTCAGCACCGGTGAAGACCTGAACTCGTCCCCGCTGGGCCTGGGCGAAAGTGGCAATGCGCTAACGGCCGCGATCAACTGGCGGCCACGTTCATGGCTGCGCTTCACCGGTGAAATCCTGCACATCGAGGGCTCGCGCTCGGCACTGCGCTCACTGGGACTGCCGACCCGCTATGTCGACACGCAGACGCAATTGGGCGTACGCCTGATCTATTGACGCCGACTGCCCGGGCGTCAGTCGGCGACGTCGGCAATCAGGCGATCGAGCTCGGTCTTCAGCCACGCGCCATTGAGGCGCAGCCAGTCGCGCTGCTCGCGCCAGTCCGGAAAGATGCCTTCCACCTGCGCCCAGAAACGCGGCGCATGGCTGCGCACTTTCAGGTGGCACAGTTCATGGGCGAGCACATAGCGGAGTGCGGCGGGTGGTGCGAGCGCGAGCGCGAGATCGAGATTGATGCGATCGCGCGTGTCCAGGCTGCCCCACAGGCTCTTCATGGCGCGGATGCGCAAGGCCGTCGGCGCGAGACCGAGTTGCGGCACGTAGCCGGCGAGCCAGCGCGCCACGTCACGACGCATTTGCGCTTCGAAGAAAGAGGCGAGCAGGCCACGCGCCACCGGCACGGCACGTGTGTGCGGGCGCGGAATCACCAGGGTGAGTGTGCCTTCGCCCACCTCGACACGCGGATACGGACCTTCCGCCCAATCCAGCTGCACGGTTTCGCCGCGCAGGGGAAACTCGGTGGGCACGCCCACCCGCAATGGCGGCAGCGGCTTGACGATGAGATGCAGCTCATCGAGCTTGCGCTCGAGCCAGTCGGCGTGATGACGAAGGAACGCCGACACCTGCGCTGGATGCGTGCCATGCGGATACGACAAACGTGCACCCTTGGGCGTCACGGTAAGACGCAAGCGACGCGC
>DASXND010000171.1:0-5978 GCA_036495265.1 Dyella sp. | reverse complement strand
GAAAAACATCGACCTTGACCTGCCCCGCGACCGTCTGATCGTGATCACCGGCCTGTCCGGCTCCGGCAAGTCGTCGCTGGCGTTCGACACCATCTATGCCGAAGGTCAGCGCCGATATGTCGAATCGCTATCGGCTTACGCTCGGCAATTTTTGTCGATGATGGAAAAGCCGGACGTGGACCACATCGAAGGTCTGTCGCCGGCGATCTCGATCGAACAGAAGTCCACTTCGCACAATCCACGCTCCACCGTGGGCACGATTACCGAGGTGTACGACTACCTGCGCCTGCTCTACGCACGCGTGGGTACGCCGCGTTGTCCCGATCACGGCATTCCGCTGGAAGCGCAGACGGTGAGCCAGATGGTCGACGCGACGCTGGCGCTGGATCCCGAGAAACGCTTCATGCTGTTGGCGCCGGTAATTCGCGAGCGCAAGGGCGAGCATGTGCAAGTATTCGACCAATTGCGCGCACAGGGTTTCGTGCGTGCCCGAGTCGATGGCACCGTCTACGACCTCGACGCCGTACCGCCGCTTACCTTGCGCCAGAAGCACACGATCGAAGCGGTGATCGACCGTTTCCGTCCGCGTGACGACATCAAGCAGCGTCTGGCTGAATCGTTCGAGACCGCACTTCGGCTGGGCGATGGTCTCGTCATCGTGGTGGACATGGACGATGCGAAAGCGTCCGAGCAGCTGCTGTCCTCGCGCTACTCCTGCCCCGTCTGCGATTACTCGCTGCCGGAGCTGGAGCCTCGCCTGTTCTCGTTCAACTCGCCGGTGGGCGCTTGCCCGACCTGTGACGGTCTGGGCGTCACCCAGGTGTTCGACGCGGCGCGGGTGGTGGGTCATCCCGAATTGTCGCTCTCCGGCGGTGCTGTGCGCGGCTGGGATCGGCGCAATGCGCACTACTTCCAGCTGATCCTGTCGCTGGGCGCGCACTACGGTTTCGATGTCGACGCGCCCTGGCAGAAACTGTCCGGCGATGTGCAGAAGGCGATCTTGTACGGCAGCGGCAAGGACAAGATCGCGTTTCGTTACATCACCGAGCGTGGTGGCCGCGTCACGCGCGAACATGCGTTCGAAGGCATCCTGCCGAACATGGAGCGGCGCTATAAGGAAACCGAGTCGCCCGCCGTGCGCGAGGAACTGGCCAAGTACATCAGCGACCAGCCCTGCCCCGACTGCCATGGTCAGCGCCTCAACCGTTCGGCGCGCAACGTCTTCGTGGCCGACCATGCCCTGCCCTCACTCACGTCGCGCTCGATCGATGACTCGCTGGCCTTCTTCGAAGGCTTGACCTTGACCGGATGGCGCGGCGAGATCGCCGTGAAGATCGTCAAGGAGATCCGTGAGCGGCTGAGCTTCCTCAACGACGTCGGCCTCAACTACCTCACCTTGGACCGCCAGGCCGATTCGCTCTCCGGTGGCGAGGCACAGCGCATCCGTCTCGCCTCGCAGATCGGCGCCGGCCTGGTCGGCGTGATGTATGTGCTCGACGAACCATCCATCGGCCTGCATCAACGCGACAACGAGCGCTTGCTTGGCACGCTGACCCGACTGCGCGATCTCGGCAACACGGTGATCGTGGTCGAGCACGATGAGGACGCCATCCGCATGGCCGATCACGTGCTCGACATCGGTCCGGGTGCCGGCGTGCACGGTGGCGAAATCGTGGCGCAAGGCACGCTGAAAGACATCCTCGCCTCGCCGCGCTCGGTCACCGGCCAGTTTCTTTCCGGCAAGCGCGGCATCAAGGTGCCAAAGGAACGCCGCCAACAACTCGATCCTGATTCGTGGCTGCACCTGAAGGGTGCCAGCGGCAACAATCTGAAGAACGTCGACCTGGCGATTCCCGCCGGCCTGTTCACCTGCGTCACCGGCGTGTCGGGCTCGGGCAAATCCACCCTCGTCAACGACACCTTGTTCCGTCTGGCCGCCACCGAGTTGAACGGCTCCGGCGCGCAGGCGGCTCCTTATAAGTCCATCGACGGCATGGAGCTGTTCGACAAGGTGGTCGATATCGACCAGTCGCCGATCGGTCGCACGCCGCGCTCCAACCCGGCGACCTACACCGGCCTGTTTACGCCCTTGCGCGAAATGTTCGCGCAGGTGCCTGAAGCGCGTGCGCGCGGCTATACACCAGGACGTTTCAGCTTCAATGTGCGCGGCGGTCGCTGCGAAGCCTGCGAAGGCGACGGCATGATCAAGGTGGAGATGCACTTCCTGCCTGACGTCTACGTGCCTTGCGACGTATGCCATGGCAAGCGCTACAACCGCGAGACGCTCGAGGTGCACTACAAGGGCCACACGATTGCCGATGTGCTCGGGATGACGGTGGAAGATGCGCTGAAGCTGTTCGAGAACGTGCCAACCATCGCGCGCAAGCTCGAAACGCTGCGCGCCGTGGGCCTGGACTACATCAAGCTCGGCCAGAGCGCGACGACACTCTCGGGCGGCGAGGCGCAGCGCGTGAAGCTCTCCAAGGAACTGTCCAAGCGTGACACCGGTCGCACGCTTTATATCCTGGACGAGCCCACGACCGGCCTGCATTTCCACGATATCGAACAGCTGCTCGACGTGCTGCATCAGTTGGTCGAGCAAGGCAACACCGTGGTGGTGATCGAGCATAATCTCGATGTGATCAAGACGGCCGACTGGCTGGTCGACCTGGGCCCGGAAGGTGGTGCCGGCGGCGGTCGCATCCTGGTGACGGGCACGCCGGAAACGGTGGCCACGACACCGGGTTCGCACACCGGACACTTCCTGGCACCCCATCTCGACATGAAGCCGGCCAAGGCCGCCAAGGTCGAAAGCAACAGCAAGCGCAAACCCGCATTACGGAAGAAGACTGCATGAGTCCCAGCGATACGGCGCCTGCGAAACGCACGCGCACCCGCAAGATCGAGGCACCCGAAAGTGCCTCGATCATCCCCGAAGCCGAGGCGCCGCCCGCGCCACCCAGGCCGTTGTTCGTTGCACCGATCAGCGTGCGTTGGCGCGATCTCGACGCGTTCAATCATGTCAACAACGCCAACTACCTCACCTACCTGGAAGAGGCACGTCTGCATTGGCTGCAACATGTGCCCGGCTGGTTCGACGAGCACTCGATGCCGGTACTGGCGGCGAGCGAGATCAACTATCGCCGACCGATCGAATGGCCGGCTCAGTTACAGGTCGAGCTTAGCTGCGAACGTCTTGGCAACAGCTCGATCACGCTGGCCCATCGGATCATCAATGCCGACGACCATGCATGCCTGTACAGCGATGGGCGCGTGGTCATGGTGTGGATGAATCCGACCACGGGCAAGCCGGTGATGCTGCCACAGGCCATCCGCGACGCGGCCGCTTGAACGGCACATATCGCTTAAGGGGTTAACCCTTGCATCCGGCGGATGCCGAGGCTTCATACGGCATCCGTAAGATGCACGTCGACCACCCGAAAGGAGTTCGACCGTGAGCCAGCTTCCCCTCCGCCTCCTCGCCCTTGCCTTCGCCACGACGACGACGGCCGCCGCAGCAGCCTCGGCATCGACCAGCCTCACGCTCTATCGCAGCGATGATGCCGCGCTGTTCAGCGCCGGCGACGGTGGCGATGTGCAAGCGGGCTACGCCGTCGCGCGCGAACCCCGCGAGCTTCAGCTGAAAGCCGGCCTACAGGACATCCGCCTCGGCGGCTTGCCGCAGTATCTCGACCCCGAAGCGTTGGCGCTGACGGTCGATGGCAACGCGGCGACGGTGATTTCCCAACGCCTACGCTTGGGCCAGGGCCAGAACGCGGCTTTGGGCAGCCTGATCGGTCAGCAGGTGGAGGTGCTGGCCAATGGCGGACAACCGCTCGCCAGTGGCACGCTGTTGCGAGCCGGCGATGGCTTGCTGGTGCAGGATGCCTCAGGGCGTACGAGCCTGATCCGCGAGTTCGCCTCGGTGCGCGCGCAAGGCAGCTTCCAGACCGGCTCCAGCCTGGAACTGCGACTCGATGCGAGTCGCGCAGGTACCGCCCAAGCCACCTTGAGCTACCCCACCGGCGGACTCGGTTGGCGCGCCGCGTATGTCGGCACGCTGCAATCGGGAAACAGCTGCAAGCTGCAATTCGAATCGCGCGCCAGCATCGCCAACCGCAGTGGCCGCGACTGGAAAAACCTGCAACTTACCCTGGTGGCGGGAGAGCCTCAATTCGCCAAGCCATCGGCACCTCGGCCCATGGCCATGGCTCATGCGGTTCGCGCCAAGACCGACAGTGCAGAGCTGCCGGAGCAAAGCACGCTCGCCGACTACCGCACCTATACGCTACCGGCCGCCGTCGATCTGCCCGATGGCAGCGTCAGTCAGGTGCCGCTGTATGCCACGCGCACGATCGACTGCGAGCGCACGGCGCTGTATGAGAACGGCGGCAACTGGATGCCTCCGCACCCCATGATCAGCCGTGACTATCTCCAAGGTGGCAATAACGCGGTCGTCAGCACGTTGCAGTTGCGTGCCTTCGACAGCCTGCCCGCCGGTTTTTTGCGTGTGCTGGCCGCCGATCGAAACGGCACGCCGCAATTCATTGGCGAAGGTCGCATCAACGACACCCCCAAGGGCAGCGATGCGCGCATCGTGCTCGGCAATGCGTTCGACTTGCGCGGCGAGCGCGAGCGCACGGCGTTCAATGTGGACAAGGCGGGCCGCACGCTCAATGAGGCGTTCCGCATCACGCTCACCAACGCAGGCGACAGCGCCCGCACCGTCACGGTGCGCGAGCACCCAACCCGCTGGCATGAGTGGACGCTGGCGTCATCCAGCATCAAGCCCAGCCAGCAAACACCCGATAGCCTGGAGTTCCAGGTGAGCGTGCCCGCCGGTGGCAAGGCCACGCTGGACTATGCGGTGCGCTACCAGTGGACTGCCCAGGAGCAACCGCAGTAAGCGCCACGCACTGGCGGGTTTGCTACTCTCACTCCCCGCTCATCACTCCTGCCAGGGCTCAGCCATGCTCAACCTGACCACCCATGACGCCATCACCGAAATCAACATGGCGCGCCCACCCGTCAACGCGCTCAACGTGGATTTGCTGCGAGCCGTGCGTGATGCCGTCGACGAAGCGTTGAATGCCGGCACCCGCGGCATCGTGCTGTCTGGTGCCCAGGGCCTGTTCTCCGCGGGCGTGGACGTTCCTTCCCTGTTGGGACGCGATCGTGCTGGTGTTCGTGAATTCTGGCGCGAGTTCTTTCTTACCTGTTCCAAGCTGGCATTGTCGCCCGTGCCCGTGGTCGCCTCGATCACCGGGCACAGTCCGGCAGGCGGTGCCGTGCTGTCACTGTTCTGCGACTACCGCGTGATGGCCGAGGGCCCGTTCCGCATCGGCCTCAACGAAGTCCAGGTCGGCTTGGTGGTGCCCGAGTGCATCCAGATGGCGCTGCGCCGCGTGGTGGGTGCCTATCGCGCGGAACGTCTTCTCGTTGCCGGTGCGATGATCGAATCGTCCCAGGCACTCGCCTGCGGCTTCGTGGACGAACTGGCCGGGCTGGAACAGGTCACCACGCGTGCCCTGCATTGGATGAATGGACTGCTGGCCCTGCCTTCCCATGCCATGCTGACTACGCGCGCCCTGGCGCGCGCCGATCTCATCGCGGTGTGGTCCGATGTCGACGCATTGCCGATTGATCAGTTCGTGGACGCGTACTTCCACCCGGAAACCCAGGCGGTGCTACAGCAGCTGGTGGCGCGTCTGAAGAAAAAGGATTAGGCGCAATCCTTATTTGTAGAAGCGCACCCTGTGCGCGACCCATCGTAGCGGCGTCACCGCTCCGTAGGGTTGCCGCGCACAGGGTGCGCTCCTACACCAAAGGCTCAGCCCGGCAGATCGCCTTTGGCAATCGGGCGGCCAGGATCACTGACCCAACCGCTCCATGAAGGGGCATACAGGCGCGAGCCCGCCAATCCCGCATGCTCCATCGCCAGCAGGTTGTGGCAGGCGGTAACGCCGGAGCCGCACATA
>DASXND010000170.1:0-18584 GCA_036495265.1 Dyella sp. | reverse complement strand
GCTTCGCACTCTTCCTCATAGGTCGAGTACATGTAAGCGGTGGTGGTCGCGAACTCGGCGGCGCAGGAGTCGACGCGCTTGTACACCGGGCGCACGCCCAGCGTGTGACGCAGATGACGCACGGCGGCTTCGTCGGTACCGGTCAACTCGGCCACGCGCGCGTCGGAGAAGCCCATGCGCTTCAGCTCACGGATGCGCGGTGCGTCGAGCGCGGTGAGGCCCTGGGCCTTTACCTCGCCCTCGGTCAGCACGATGTCTTCGAACGCCGCCAGGAACCAGGGGTCGACGCGGCTGAGGTGGTACACCTCTTCCAGCGAGAGTCCCGCACGGAACGCATCGGCGAGATGGAATACGCGGTCCGGACGCGGCTCGCGCAGCTCGCGCTTGAGCACGGCCAGGCCATCTTCAGTGCTGATGTCCAACCCGGTCGGGTTGAGCCCGGTCTTGCCGATCTCCAGGCCGCGCAGGGCTTTCTGCAGCGATTCGTGGAAGGTGCGGCCCATCGCCATGACTTCACCCACCGACTTCATCTGGGTGGTGAGGCGGGCGTCGGCCGACGGGAACTTCTCGAACGCGAAGCGCGGAATCTTGGTGACCACGTAATCGATGGTCGGCTCGAACGAGGCCGGCGTGAGACCGCCAGTAATGTCGTTCTTGAGTTCGTCCAGCGTATAGCCCACGGCCAGCTTGGCGGCGATCTTGGCGATCGGGAAGCCAGTCGCCTTGGAGGCCAGCGCCGAGGAACGCGAGACGCGCGGGTTCATCTCGATGACCACCACGCGACCGTCCTCGGCATTGATGCCGAACTGCACGTTGGAGCCACCGGTATCCACGCCGATCTTGCGCAGCACCGCGATCGACGCGTCACGCAGGCGCTGGTATTCCTTGTCGGTGAGCGTCTGTGCCGGCGCCACGGTGATCGAGTCGCCGGTATGCACGCCCATCGGATCGAGGTTCTCGATCGAGCACACGATGATGCAGTTGTCCGCCTTGTCGCGGACCACTTCCATCTCGAATTCCTTCCAGCCGAGTACGGATTCCTCGACCAGCACTTCGCCCACCGGTGAGAGTTCCAGACCGCGCTTGACGATCTCCTCGAACTCTTCGCGGTTGTACGCAATGCCGCCGCCGGAACCGCCGAGCGTGAAGCTGGGACGGATGATGGTCGGATAGCCCACCTTGACCTGCGCTTCCAACGCCTGCTCGAACGTGCGCACGACCTCGGCCTTCGGGCATTCCAGCCCGATCTCGGCCATGGCGACGCGGAACAGTTCGCGATCCTCGGCCATGCGGATGGCTTCGCGCGAAGCGCCGATCAGCTCGACGTTGTACTTCTCGAGCACGCCATGGTCGGCAAGATCCAGCGCACAATTGAGGCCGGTCTGGCCGCCCATCGTCGGCAGCACCGCGTCCGGGCGCTCCTTGGCGATGATGCGCTCCACCGTCTGCCAGTTGATCGGCTCGATGTAGACGGCGTCCGCCGTCTCCGGATCGGTCATGATCGTGGCAGGGTTGGAGTTCACCAGGATGACGCGGTAACCCTCTTCCTTCAGCGCCTTGCATGCCTGCGCGCCGGAGTAGTCGAACTCGCACGCCTGACCGATGACGATCGGGCCTGCGCCGATGATGAGGATGCTCTTGATATCGGTGCGCTTAGCCATCTCAGCGGGCCTCCTGCATCAGTGCAGCAAAACGATCAAAGAGGTAGCCGATGTCGTGCGGACCAGGGCTGGCTTCGGGATGACCCTGGAAGCAGAACGCCGGACGGTCGGTGAGCGCGAAGCCCTGCAGCGAACCGTCGAACAGCGACACGTGAGTCACCCGCACATTCCCCGGCAGCGTGGCCGGATCGACGGCGAAGCCATGGTTCTGCGAGGTGATCAGCACGCGGCCATCATCGACATCCTTTACCGGATGGTTCGCGCCGTGGTGGCCGAACTTCATCTTCAGCGTCTTGGCGCCCACGGCGATGCCCATGATCTGGTGACCCAGGCAGATGCCGAACAGCGGGATCTTCGCCTCAAGGAACTCGCGCGTCGCCGCAACGGCGTAGTCGCAAGCCGCCGGATCGCCGGGGCCGTTGGACAGAAACACACCATTCGGCTTCATCGCCAGCACGTCGGCTGCTGGCGTCTGCGCCGGCACCACCGTGATGTCGCAACCCTGCTCGGCCAGCAGACGCAGGATGTTGTGCTTCACGCCGAAGTCGTAAGCCACCACCTTGAAGCGTTTGGACGGCTGATTGAACGCCTTGCTGTCGAGGTCGTAGACGCCTTCGTTCCACGTATACGGCTCGCCGACGCTGACGACCTTGGCGAGATCCATGCCGTTGAGGCCCGGGAAGGCACGCGCCTTGGCCAAGGCCGCGTCAACATCGACGTGCTCGCCGGCAACGATGCAGCCGGACAGCGCACCCTTGTCACGCAGGATGCGGGTGAGACGACGCGTGTCGATACCGGCGATGGCCACGATGCCGTGGCGCTGCAGGTAATCGGGCAGGCTCTCGCTGCTGCGCCAATTGCTGTGTCGACGCGGCACATCGCGCACGATCAGGCCGGCGGCGTGCACCGTGTTCGATTCGGCATCTTCGACGTTGACGCCGGTGTTGCCGATATGGGGATACGTAAGGGTGACGAGCTGTTGGGCGTACGAGGGATCGGTGAGGATCTCCTGGTAGCCGGTCATGGCGGTGTTGAAAACCACCTCACCAACGGTTTCACCAGTGGCGCCCACGGCGTAGCCGTGAAACACACTGCCGTCTTCGAGGGCAAGCAGAGCGGGGATAGGCATGGGAATTCCGCCTTTTAGGTGCAGCAAAGTCCGCAAGCCGCACGTTGCAGGCTTGTGGACCTTGATCAAGGAAAGTCGTAGGGCGGGTTGAAATGATAGGTGCAAGGGCCGTTTCTGTCCACCAAAAACAGCTGAACGAAGCGCCCGGAAAGGGCCCAACGACGGTCAATCCGGGCGCTACACTAGCGCCGCCAAGCCAAAGACCGATCTCGATGAATTCAGCTGTGCTGCTCGATCCCGCCCGCCTTGACCGCCCGGACACGGATATTCGGCGGGAGCCGTTCCCGTTCCTGATCGCGCACGGCCAACTGCCGGACGAGGCGCGCGGTGACCTGGAGCGCGATTTTCCGCGCTACACGAGCGCCGGCTTCTTTCCCTACGACGCCGGCGATTGCGGCCCTTCGGTCAATGCCCTGGTGCAGCGCCTGAGCTCGGGCGAATTTGCCAGCGCGGTCGGCCAGCGGCTGGGCATCCCCAACCTCGGACAATTCCCCACCCTGATCACCTTGTGCCGATCGCTCAACAAGCGACACGGCACCATCCATACAGACAGCAAGTCCAAGGTGGCGACGGCCCTGCTCTACCTCAACCCCATGTGGCCCGACATCAGCGAAGGTTGCCTGCGCTTCCTCGGCCGCGTCGACGACATCGATAGCGTCCTCGCACCCGAACTCAAGCCGCTCTATGGCGAGTTCGCCATGTTCAAGCGCTGCGACAACTCCTTCCATGGCCATCTCCCCTACGAGGGCGAGCGTCGCGTGATCCAGGTCGCCTGGCTCACCAGCGAAGCGGAGAAGCAGCGCAAGACCAAGCGCGGCAAGTTCGCCCGCGCCTTCAAGTGGATCTTCGGCTCACTCGACCGCCAGCTGGGTGCCGATCGCGACCGCAACGCGTCGCACCCCGACTGAAGCAAGCCCAAGGAGAGGGTTTCGTCAGCACCACGCGACCGGCGTTCGACGCCAAATCAGAGCCTGCTGCTGAAATGCCAGGCGACGTAGACGGCAAAAACACCATAGAGCGCCGCCACCGGCCATAGCAAGCGCGCGTCCACACGTCCCTTGCGGAACAGCCACCACAGGTAGACCACGGCGATCGCGGTCAGCAGGCCGGCCACCATCAGCGGCGCATCGAACAGCCAGGGCGTGGCGAATAACGCCAACGCGCTCGGGATGGTCGCCTGGATCATCATGGCGCCGGAGATATTCGCCAAGGCGAGCCGCTCCTTGCCCTGGCGCACCCAGATCAGCGCGTTCATCGTTTCCGGCAGTTCGGTGGCCACGGGGCTCAGCACCAGGGCGACCAGGTGCGGCGATAGCTGCCAGGCGATGCCGATGGCCTCGATCTGCTTCACGAACGTGTGCGAGGCAAACGCGATCACCAGCAAGGCGAGCGTGGTCTGCAGGATCACCCACGACAGCGCCGGGTCGACCGCCTTGGGCCGGAACTTCAGCGGTTCGAGCTCCTCCTCTTCCGGTGCGGTGCTGTCGTCCTTCAACTCGCGCCACACATACACGGCGTAGGCGCCGAGAAACAACACGCCGAGCCAGGGCTTGAACGCAAAGGCGACCAGGCCCAGTCCGCACTTGATCACGAAGATCCCGAGGAACCAAGACTGGTCTCGCGCCAGGCGACCGTGTTCGACCCGGACCAAGGCATCCGCGCGACGCAGCTTGCGGCGATTCATCCACAAGGCCACGCCCACCACGGCATAGGCGATCGTGGCGAGCACCAGCGGCCCGCCCAACGCAGCGCCTACACCGATGTCTTTCTGTTCGGGCGTCTTACCGAGGATCACCGCGACAAAGGTGACCGCGCTTTCGGGCAAGGCCGTACCGAAAGCCGCCAAGACCGTGCCCGTGGCAGTCGCACCAAGGCTGAGCTTCCGGCCAAACCATTCCACGCCATTGACGAAGAATTCGCAGGCGACATAGATCGCACCGGCCGAAAGCAGGAACAACAACGCGGTAAGCATGCGTATTTCCAAGGCCGGGCGAGCGGAAAACCATTGGCTCGACGACGCGAGCTCGCCCGGCAGGGTAAGCGCGTCGCGGCCAAAGGTCTCGCCGGGCTACCGACACCTGACGGTGATCGGTGGGCCATCCACGCCATGAAGCCGAAGCCTCAAGTCTGTTGACGCGGATTCCTCTGGAATCGCAGGCCGACATCGCCTGCGAAGGGGGTGAGGATGGCTACTCCCCAATGACAATGGTTGGAATGGTAACTGTGGTAGCTCGGGCGGACAAGCGACCGGCCGGCCGGTGCTGGACGAAATCAGGCTATCGTGGATCGTCATCCCAGCGGCTCTCAACAGCCGAATGGCTGGTCAAGCTGGGATGACGTGTCCGCATTAGTTTTGGCGTTCCTTAGCGCGCGGCGCGTTCGCTAAGCATGGCGTCGAGATCGTAGGCACCTGCCGTGCGCCCACTCAGCCAATGCGCCGCTTCCAACGCGCCACGCGCGAAAATGGATCGATCCGTGGCGCGATGCGCCAGTTCCACGCGCTCGCCCTGCCCCATCAGCAAGGCGACATGCTCGCCGACGATGTCGCCACCGCGCACCACCGCAAACCCGATCGTGCCGAGTTTTCGTGGACCCGTGCGGCCTTCACGCGCATAGACGGCGCTTTCCGCGAGCGTGGAGTCTCGCGCATCGGCGGCGGCCTCACCCAAGGCGAGCGCCGTGCCTGAAGGCGCATCTTCCTTGCGATTGTGATGCGCCTCGATGATGTCGAGATCCCAATCAGGCAGCGCTGCCGCAGCCTGGCGCAGCAAGCGCGTCAGCACCGCCACACCGAGGCTGAAATTGGCGGAACGCAGCAGTGCGATGCGTTGCGCCGTCGACGCCAGTCGCTGGTTGAAGGTGGAATCGACACCGGTGGTGCCGGTGACCAGGGCCACGCGGTGCGACTCGCAATAGGTCAACGCCTCGGCCAGGCCCGCGGGGCCGCTGAAGTCGATGACCACATCGAGCGTGTTGGTGCCCGGCCAGCCATGCGTGAAGCGCAAGCTGTCGTCACCGACATAGACCGGCTGCCCCAGATGCGACGAGCCCGCTGACGTGATGGCAGCGACCAGGACGAAGCGCGCATCGTCCCTGATCAAGCCGAGCAAGGCCTGCCCCATACGGCCAGTGGCGCCATTGATGGCGAGTCGAACGGGACGGCTCATGCGGGGGCTCCTTCCGGGCGTAGCAGCAAAGGCGGAAGACGCGATGCTAGCGGCAGCCGGCAGCGGCGTACACGGGCAAGCCCGAATCGAGGCGCCCTTCCCGGTCGGGAAAGGCGCATGCACTTACGACGTGACGCGCGACCAGAACTGCTTGACGCCGTCGACCCAGCTCTTCGCACGCGGCGTGTGCTGATCGGCATCGCCGCCGGAGAAGGTTGTCTCGAGCTGCTCGAGCAAGTCGCGTTGTTCCTTGGTCAAACGCACCGGCGTCTCCACCACCACGCGGCAGATCAGGTCACCGGTACGACTGCTGCGCACCGACTTCACGCCGCGCCCGCGCAAGCGGAACAGCTGACCCGTCTGCGTTTCCGGCGGAATGGCCATGGGTACCTCGCCTTCCAAGGTCGGCACCTGCAGCTCAGCGCCCAGCGCCGCCTGCGAGAAGCGGATCGGCAACTCGCAATGCAGGTCGTTGCCGTCGCGCTGGAAGATCGCATGCTCGCGCACGCGCACTTCCACATACAGGTCGCCCGCTTCGGTGCCGGCCGGGCCGGCTTCGCCCTGCCCCGCCAGGCGAATGCGGTCGCCATTGTCCACGCCCGCGGGAATGTTCACCGACAGCGCGCGGGTCTCTTCCAGACGGCCTTCGCCGTCGCATTCCTTGCACGGCTTCTCGATGGCGTGGCCGCTGCCGCCGCAATGCGGGCAGGCCTGCTGGATCGAGAAGATGCCGTTCTGCATGCGCACGCGGCCATGCCCCTGGCAGGTGCGGCACTGCACGGTCTTGCCGTCCGCCGAACCCGAGCCATTGCAGTGATGGCAATTGACCTGGGTGGGAATCTCGAACTTGCGCTCGACGCCGAACACGGCTTCCTCGAGATCAAGCTCCATGATGTAGCGAAGGTCCGAACCACGGCGCGCGCGTCCGCGACCGCCGCCGCCGAAGATGTCGCCAAAAATATCGCCGAAGATGTCGCCCATGTCGCCGAAGCCGGCGCCACCGCGACCACCACCCATGCCGTTCTCGAAAGCGGCGTGGCCGTGCTGGTCGTACCTCGCGCGCTTCTGCGGATCGGACAGCACTTCGTAGGCCTCTTTGGCCTCTTTGAATTTTTCCTGCGCGTGCGGGTCGTCCGGGCAACGGTCGGGATGAAACTTCATCGCCAGCCGGCGGAAGGACTTCTTCAGCTCGACCTCGGTGACCGTGCGTTCGACGCTCAGGATTTCGTAGTAATCACGCTTGCTCATTGTTGCATCCGACATAGACCGCTCTTTCACATGAATCGCGCGATCCATGTCTCCTCAGCAAACAGCCCGCGCCTGGGTCGAGTCCCGGGCGCGGGCTGCGTTAGATCGGCAGCGCCGACCGGGACATCTTACTTCTTGTCGTCCTTGACTTCAGTGAACTCGGCATCGACCACGTCGTCCTGGTGGCCGCCGGCCGAGCCCTGCGGGCCAGCCTGGTGGGCGCCAGCGTCGGCCTGACCGCCGCCCTGGGCCGCTGCGTACAGCGCCTGGGCGACCTGCTCGAGCTTCTCAAGCTTGGACTCGATGGCAGCCTTGTCGTCGCCGTCCTTGACCTTCTCCAGGTCGGACAGTGCGCCTTCGATGCTGCTGAGCTGATCAGCCGGCACCTTGCCGCCATGCTCCTTCAGCGCGGTGCGGGTGGCATGGACCAGCTGGTCGGCCTTGTTGCGGGTGCTGACCAGTTCGTGGAACTTCTTGTCCTCTTCCTTGTTGGCTTCGGCGTCGGCGACCATGCGGTTGATCTCGTCTTCGGACAGGCCCGAGCCTGCCTTGACCTCGATCTTCTGCTCCTTGCCGGTCTTCTTGTCCTTGGCCGACACGTGCAGGATGCCGTTGGCGTCGATATCGAAGGTGACTTCGATCTGCGGCATGCCGCGCGGCGCCGAGTCGATGCCCTGCAGGTCGAACTTGCCCAGCGACTTGTTCGCGCTGGCGCGCTCGCGCTCACCCTGCAGCACATGCACGGTCACGGCGGTCTGGTTGTCGTCGGCGGTGGAGAACACCTGCGAGGCCTTGGTCGGCACGGTGGTGTTCTTTTCGATCAGCTTGGTCATCACGCCACCCATCGTCTCGATACCGAGCGACAGCGGGGTCACGTCCAGCAGCAACACGTCCTTGACGGTACCGCCCAGCACGCCGCCCTGGATCGCCGCGCCCACGGCGACAGCTTCGTCCGGGTTGACGTCCTTGCGTGGCTCCTTGCCGAAGAAGTCCTTCACCGACTCCTGCACCTTGGGCATGCGGGTCTGGCCACCGACGAGGATGACCTCGTTGATGTCGGACACGCGCAGGCCAGCGTCATTCAACGCGGTGCGGCACGGGTCGATGGTGCGCTTGACCAGGTCTTCCACCAGCGCTTCGAGCTTGGCGCGGGTCAGCTTGATGTTGAGATGCTTCGGACCGGAAGCGTCGGCCGTGATGTACGGCAGGTTCACTTCGGTCTGGTGGCTGGACGAGAGCTCGATCTTCGCGCGCTCGGCGGCATCCTTCAGGCGTTGCAGGGCCAGCGGATCCTTGCGCAGGTCCATGCCCTGGTCCTTCTTGAACTCCTCGACCAGGTAGTCGATGACGCGCATGTCGAAGTCTTCGCCACCCAGGAAGGTGTCGCCGTTGGTGGCCAGCACTTCGAACTGCTTCTCGCCGTCGACTTCGGCGATCTCGATGATCGACACGTCGAAGGTGCCGCCGCCGAGGTCGTATACCGCGATCTTGCGGTCGCCGCCCTTCTTGTCCAGGCCATAGGCCAGGGCAGCCGCGGTCGGCTCGTTGATGATGCGCTTGACGTCCAGGCCGGCGATGCGGCCGGCGTCCTTGGTGGCCTGGCGCTGGCTGTCGTTGAAGTAGGCCGGTACCGTGATCACGGCTTCCGTGACCGGCTCACCGAGGTAATCCTCGGCGGTCTTCTTCATCTTCATCAGCACCTTGGCCGAGATCTCCTGCGGAGCCATCTTCTTGCCATCGGCGGTCTGCACCCAGGCGTCGCCGTTCTCGTGGGCCACGATGCCGTAGGGAACGATGTGCAGGTCTTTCTGAACTTCAGCGTCGGTGAACTTGCGGCCGATAAGGCGCTTCACCGCGTAGAAGGTGTTCTTGGGGTTGGTCACGCTCTGGCGCTTGGCCGGCGCGCCCACCAGGACTTCGTTGTCCTTGGTAAAGGCCACGATGGACGGCGTGGTGCGATCGCCCTCCGAGTTCTCGATGACCTTGGCGGTGGTGCCATCCATCACTGCCACGCACGAGTTGGTCGTGCCCAGATCGATACCGATGATTTTGCCCATTGCTGTCTACTCCCGAATGCTTTAAGCGACCCCTCGGCCGCAACTGGTTTCCAGATGGGGCCCGACGCCTGGCATCTCAATGCCGGCAAGACCTCCGATCCTTTTAGCTAGGCCCGAAGGGGGACGCGGTTCAGGCGTCCTCTCCCCCCAGCCACGCGTCAATCCTTCGCGACTGCCACCAGCGCCGGGCGCAGCAGTCGATCGTTCAACACATAACCCTTCTGCAGCACGTTGACCACGGTATTGGGAGCAGCACCCGGGGCATCGACCATGCTTACGGCATGATGCTTTTCCGGATCCAGCGGCTGGCCCAGCGGATCGACCTGAACCAAGCCATTGTTTTCGGCAATCTTCAGCAGCGACTTGAGCGTGAGCGAGATGCCCTCACGCACCGTGGCGACATCGCCGCCCTCCACTTCCAGGCCACGCTCGAGGCCGTCGTAGATCGGCAGCAGCTCGTTCAACAGCTTTTCGTTGGCGAAGCGGCGGGCTTGCTCCACATCACGCTGCAGGCGGCGGCGCTGGTTCTCGATCTCGGCCTTTTCGCGCAGCACGGTATCGCGCAGCTCGCTATTGCTGGCCTCGAGCTCGGCGACGCGCGCCTTGAGTGCGTCCAGTTCGACGTTGGGCGACTCGCCCTGCGCCTCGTTCGGTGCCTGTGGATCGTTGCTCTGCATGAATGACTCCAAGCCTTATCCGTGGCCGGTGCCCCAGGGCGCCAGCCGTCAACAAATTCTGCGGGTAAATCCCGCCTCCCGAGCGCGTTATAGGGTCGTAGCGGCGCGATTCAAGGCATCGCTGAGCAAACCGGCCGTCGCCTGGACCACCGGGATCACCCGTTCGTAGGCCATCCGGGTCGGTCCGATCACGCCCACGGCCCCCAATACCCGTCCCTGCGCGCCATAGCTGGCGGTCACCACACTGCAGCCGTCCAGCGCGGCAAAACCCGATTCCTCACCGATAAAGAGCCGCACGCCAGGGGCCTTGGCGCAGACCTCCATCAGCTGCAGCAGCTCGTTCTTCTTCTGGAATGCCTCGAACAGTTCGCGCAGGCGTTCCAGGTTGGCCAGCTCGGAATAGCCCATCAGGTTGGTCTGGCCACTGACCAGGACGTCGTCGCTCTCGGTCTGCGGCGCAAACGAAGCCGCCGCCAGCTCCACCGCACTGGACAGCAGCCGGTTGAGCTCGCTGCTCGCCTCGCGCAGTTCGCGCAACAGATGGGCGCGGATATCGTCCAGGCGCAAGCCGGCGAAGTGGCTGTTGAGATAATTGGCGGCCTGCTCCAGCTCGCGGCCGTCGAGCGGCTTGGCCAGCTGGACGATACGGTTCTGTACCTGGTTGTCCGAGAACACCAGGATCACCAACACGCGCTCGTCAGGCAGCGGCACGAAGTCGATATGACGCAGCGGGAAATCAACCTGCCGCGGCACCGTGACCACCCCCGCAAAGCGGGTCATCGCCGACAACAGGGTCGATACGTTGCCCAGCAGGTCGCGCGTGGTGGTCGGGCCGGGCGGCAGTTCGCGGCGCAGGCGGGCCATCTCTTCCAAGGGCAGCGGCTGCAATTCGATCAGGCTGTCGACGAACAAGCGCAGGCCGCGCGGGGTAGGCACGCGGCCGGCCGAGGTATGCGGCGAGGCGACCAGGCCAGCATCTTCCAGGTCGGCCATGATGTTGCGGATGGTGGCCGGACTCACATCCAGGCCGGATGAGCGCGACAGCGTGCGCGAGCCCACCGGCTCGCCATCGACCAGGTACTGGGCGATCAATGTGCGCAGCAGGCGTCGCGCGCGGGCATCGAGTTCGTGGCCAAAGGACAGAGGCATGCTGTAGCAATCCGTGAGATAGACAAGAAATAAGGTCTGCCGCGCCTGCGCGCAAGCCCGGACACAGTCAACCGGTCCAACCAACCGCTACAATCCACCGACTTCACCATACCCTCGCCCATGCTTACTTCGCTCTACGTCCGCCATTTTGCCGTCGTTGAAGAAGCCGAGATCGCCTTCGGCCCGGGCCTTACCGTCGTCAGCGGCGAGACGGGCGCCGGCAAATCCTTGCTGGTCGACGCCCTGATGCTGCTAGCCGGCGCCCGCGCCGACAGCGGCATGGTGCGCGCCGGCAGCGATCGGGCCGAACTCACCGCCGAGTTCAGCCTGGACGACCTGCCCGAAGCCCGCGAATGGCTCAAGCGCGAAGAATTGGACGAGGAAGATACCTGCCAGCTACGCCGCGTCATCCGCGCCGAAGGCAGCTCACGCGCCTGGATCAACGGCCGTCCCGCCAACGCCAGCCAGCTGGGCGAGCTGGCCACCCTGCTGGTCGAGATCCACGGACAGCACGAGCATCAGGCCCTGCTGTCGCGCGCCCATCAGCTGGAGCTGCTCGACGCCTATGCCGGCAACGAAACGCTGGTCGGGCAGATCCGCGAGTTGGCCCAGCAATGGCGCGACCTGGGTGGTCGCATCCGCAAGCTCAGTGGTGGCGACGATCGCGAGCAGCGTATCGAACTGCTGAGCCACGAGCTGGGCGAGCTGGAGAAATGGGCACTGCCGCCCGCCGCATTGACGGAACTGGAAGCGAGCCATCGGCGCCTGGCCAATGCCGGCCGCCTCGCCGAAGGTGCCAGCGGCGTGGTCGAACTGCTCGATGGCGATAGCGAATTTGCGTTGCGTCGGGCGCTGAGTCGGGCCCATATGGAACTGGGCAAGTTGGCGGCGTTGGACGACAAGCTGGCGCCAGTGCTGGAGTTGCTGGACAACGCCTCGATCCAGCTGACCGAAGCCGCCGATGCCTTGGGTCGCTATGCGCAGGACGTCGACCTCGACCCCGAGCGCTATGCCGATGTCGACACCCATCTCACCAAGCTGCACGAGCTCTCCCGGCGTCATCGCCTGCCGGTCGTCGAATTGCACGACAAGGCGTCATCGCTGCGTGTCGAACTCACCGAACTGGAAGGTGCCGGCGATGCGCTCGAACAGCTCGCCGCCCAGCGCCAGCAGCTGCAGCAGGACTACGACGCCACCGCCGCCAAGCTGAGCGAATCGCGACGCGACGCGTCCAGCCGACTCGGCAGCGAAGTCAGCATACTGATGGCCGAGCTTGGCATGAGCGGCGGCCGTCTGGTGGTCGAGCTGGAGGCCTCCACGGATCATGAGCCCGATGCCCAGGGCCGCGAACGCTGCGAGCTACTGGTCAGCGCCAACCCCGGCCAGCCACCGCGCCCACTGCGCAAGGTCGCATCGGGCGGCGAACTGGCCCGCATCAGCCTGGCCATCGAAGTGGCGACCCTGGGCAAGGACACGGTCGGCACCATGGTGTTCGACGAGGTCGATACCGGCATCGGCGGCGCCGTGGCCGAGGTAGTCGGCCAAAAGCTGCGCGCCCTGGGCGGCCAGCGCCAGGTGTTGTGCGTCACCCACTTGCCGCAGGTCGCCGCGCAGGGCCACGAGCATCTGCGCGTAAGCAAGGCCAGCGATGGCGAGTCCACCCGCACTCAAATCGAGAAGCTGGACGCCAGCGGACGTCGCGATGAGCTGGCGCGCATGTTGGGCGGCGTTGAGATCACGCGCGAAACGCGTGCCCACGCCAAGCAGATGCTCGATCGCGCCCAAGCCTGAGCTATTTGCCTCCCCCTCCCCAGAGGGGAGAGGAAGCAGTTAGGCGCTGCGCGGCAGCAGGCCGCGTTCGCTGGCCATGCGATAAAGATCCAGTTCCGAGCCCGCCCCCAGCTTGCCCATCAGGCTGGCCCGGTGGATGTAGACCGTCTTCTGTCCAATGCCTAGCTCGCCGGCTACCTGCTTGGGCGCACGACCCGCCGCCAGCAACAGGAATACCTCGCGCTCGCGCGCAGTCAGGCGGTGAATCGGATCGAGCGACTCACTCGGGCGCTCCGCGCGACGGCGGCGCAAGTCGGAGCTGAGGAAGCACTCGCCCTGCATCACGGCGCGCAGGCCGGCCACCAATTCCTCCGGTGCCACACCCTTGGTCACGTAGCCACTCGCCCCACGACGCAGCGCCTCGGATACGTAAGGCTCACCGTCATGCATGCTCAGCACCACGATGCGCGTGTCCACCGCGACGCTGCGCAAATGCTCGATCAACGGCAGCCCGCTGCCATCGGGCAGTGAGAGATCGAGCGCCACGAGATCGGGCCGCCGCAAGCCAACCGCTTCCACCGCATCGTCGGCGCAGCGGCACTCCGCCACCACCTCGAGATCCGGTTCCATTTCGATCAGCCGCTTGAACCCCTCGCGGACGATGGCGTGGTCATCGACCAGGACAATGCTGTACATGGCGACATGTATAGCAGTCCCGGTGATGGCCGCCTATACCCCTGCGCATATCAGCCGGCGGGCGCCATGTAACATCCCGCGCATGCCATCGAAATCATCATCACTCCCCGGTTCCGCCCTCATGCTTGGGCTCGGCTACTTTGTGCTCTGGCTGTTGCTATGGCCGACTGAACAGCCCTACTGGATGCTGCCTTACGGCCTTCGCTTCGGCGCGCTCTTGCTGGCTCCCATCCGCATGTGGCCCTGGCTGCTGGGCGCGGAGTTCGCGGCGACCGGGTTGATTGGCTTTGCCAATGGCCTGCCCTTGGGCTGGCTGGGCTTCTTTTTGGGCGAGTTTCCCGAGCCCATCGTGGTGACCATCTGCCTGGCGTTGATGCGGCGAGCCAATCTCCACGCCAGCCTGCGTGATCCGGAGGACGTTGCCCGACTGCTGCTTTCGGCGGCTTTCACGGTAGCGGCCACCACCGCCACCGACGCCATTCTGCTCGCCCTGGTCCACGCCAGCCCCACCTCGGACCTCCTGGTCCAGGCCATGGGCCAGGATCTGCTGGGCAATTATGTGGGCGTGCTGCTGGTCGTCCCGTTGCTGGTCATGCTGCTGCGGGCACGGCTGCGCAAGCGCGCCTTGGGCAGCCTGTTGATGGACGGTCTGCTGGTGCTGCTGCCGTCGCTGGCGATCCTGATGGTGCTGTCCTCGCACGGCGCGCCGCAGCCCCAGTTCGCCCGGGTGCTGTCGTTGGCGCCGGTGCTGTTTTTCGCCTTTCGGCATGGCTGGCGCGGCGCCAGCCTGGCCATGCTCATTTCCAGCCTCGGCATGACCGTGGTCGACCACCTATCAGGCCACGGCGCCCCCGGTGCTGCCGGCGAGCTGTTCCTGGCGGTGGCCGGTACCGGCGCCTTGATGCTGGGCTCGGCCACGGATGCGCTGCGCCGCAGCAGTGAGCGCGTCGCCGAACAGAACGTCTATCTCGCGGCGGTCAATCGCCGGCTCGATCATCTCGCACGCCAGCTACGCGACGCCGCCCGCGGCAACCTGCAGGCCGAGGAAAACCAACGCCGCCACATGGCCGCCGAGCTGCACGACGAGCTGGGCCAGAACCTCACCGCCATCCAGACCCACGTCAAGCTGGCGCAATCACGCCTGGCGCAGGCCGGCATGGACGATATCGGCATCTCGATCAACGCCATCCTCGGCCATATGCGACGTGCCCTGCACCGGCTGCTGGACGACCTGCGCCCCGCCGTACTGGATGAATTCGGCCTGCTGCGAGCGCTGGATGAAGGCCCGATCCGCGATCTGCTCAACGCCGCGGGTGTCGCTTATCACACCGAATTGCATGGCGACCCGCGCCTGCTCGACGACGACACCCGCACGGTGATCTATCGCCTCGTGCAGGAGAGCGCCACCAACGCCGTCAAGCATGCCCAGGCGGACATGTTCCAGCTGCGCCTGCGTATCGGCGAGCGACAAGGCGTCGCCATGGCCCTGCTCGACATCCGCGACAACGGCATTGGCCTGCCAGCCCGCATGCCGCGCGGTGGCCGGGGCATGCAGGGCATGCGCGACCGGGTGACCTCACTGGGCGGTTTGTTCCGCGTGCGCCCCGAATCGCAGGGGGTACACCTGCGCATTTTGTTGCGAAGCAGCACAAATATTGCCGATTTGTCGCGGGCTTAGAGCACAGGCATAGGAAATTTTCTGATACCCGCTTCGTGAAGGGTTCGTTAGTCTCAGTTCATCGATGTGGGGGAGCCACCATCGCAAGATGGTGAGCCATGTCAACCGTGGGGACGGTGGGCATGAAGAATGGCAGGATGCCGTTCCGCCGGAATCGGTGGCGTATCCAGGTTGAGCGAGCAACTCGCCTTCATATGGAGCCATCCGGTAACGGATCAGCCGCAGGGCGGACAGGAGTCCTCCCGCGGCTTTTTTTATGGGCGCTTTCTTTAATAAGGTGGGCGCTTTTTTTATGGGCGATGCTCAGGGATACCCCCCCTCAGCCTGCCTCGCCCACGAAAAGGCCGGCAGCGTGAACGCCACCGGCCCTCCAAGCTCTAACTTGTTATGCCCTAAGCGAGCCTTACTTGGTCCGATGCTTCGGACGCACGTACAGCACCAGGCTGTGATCCTCGATGACGTAACCGTGGCGTGCCGCAATTTCGTGCTGCAGCCGCTCGATCTCCTCGCTCACGAACTCAATCACTTTTCCGCTGTCCACATCGATCATGTGGTCATGGTGCTTGCCGCGATCCAGTTCGTAGACCGCCTGGCCACCTTCGAAGTTGTGCTTGACGACGATACCGGCTGCCTCGAACTGGGTCAGTACCCGGTACACCGTGGCCAGGCCGATGTCTTCCTGGTGGGACAGCAGGCGTTTGTAGATATCTTCGGCGGTGAGGTGGTGAGCCTCCTCGTCTTCGAAGATTTGCAGGATGCGCATGCGGGGGTGCGTCACCTTGAGCCCGGCTTTGCGAAGTTCTTTAGTTTCCTGTTCCATAGCAAACTCCACGCACACGGCGCCACGAGGCCGTTAGTGTATCATCCGACACCTTTACGATCCGGACGCAACACGCATGCAAAAGCTGATTCGCACGCTGGGTTTTGCCATGCTGGCCCTTTCTCTGGCCAGCTGCCGTCTTATCTATACCCCAGACGTGTACCAGGGCAACCTGCTCGACAAGAAAACCGTGGATCAGCTGCAACCCGGCATGACCAAGCGTCAGGTAGTGGTGTTGATGGGCTCCCCGTCGGTGAACTCACCGTTTAGCCAGAACCAGTGGAACTACGTGTCCACCCAGCAGCACCGCGGCGGCCCGGTCAAGATCCGCACGTTGACCTTGACCTTCAACAACGACGCCCTGGTCCGCACCGATGGCGACTTCTTTGCCGAAGACGCGCAGAAGCTGGTGAACGACACCAAGAAGTACCACGCCAGTTACCCGGTCGATGAAACCTCCGGTGACAAGAGCACGGGTGGTGGCTCGGACAAGGGTGGCTCGGACAAGAAGGACGGTGGCGGCAACTGATGTCGCCCTGCCGGTGCCGCATCCGCCCTAGCGGGCTCGGCGCCGGCGTGCCTCCTTCGGATCGAGCGTGAGCGGCCGGTAAATCTCCACCCGGTCGCCCTCGCCTAGCACCTGATCCGGCGCTGCCTTGCGGGAAAAAATGCCCAGGCGTTCCTGATCGATCACCAGGCCGGCAACGGCCTGGGCGATGCCTGAAGCCTCGATCGCCTGCATTACCGTGCTGCCCACCGGCAAGGTCACGCGACGCACGAGCTGGCGTTCCGGCTCCGCATAGACCACGTTGACGGTGATCTGCTCAGTCATAGGTGCGCTCGGCCTCGCGGCAAAAGTCGTCCACCATGCGACCGGCAAGTCCCTGGAAGCCCAGCTTCAGCGCTGTGCCACCCAGGCGACCGGCATAGTCGAAGTCGAGCGCAAAGGACACCTTGCAGCCCGCGTCGCCCAGCGCGATGAACTCCCACAAGCCGTCAAGGCTGCGGAAAGGACCATCGACCAGGCTCATATGCAGTCGCTGCGGAGGCACCGTGGTATTGCGCGTGGTAAAGCTCTGCCGAAAGCCGGCGTACTTGAGATCCAGCCGCGCCACCAGCACATCTTCCCCACGCTCGAGAATCTCGGCGGCGACACACCAGGGGAAACGCTTTGGGTATGCTTCGACTTCGTTTACCAGGTTAAACATCTGGGCCGGCGAATATCGCACCAGGGCGCTGCGGCGGATCTCGATCACATCAGCCTCTTTCGGAATCATCTGGATCCAGGCCAATTCGGCCGGATCATCATCAGGGCAAGCAGCCCGAAGTTTAGCGGACATGGCCAAGGCTAAGGACAAAGACAAGAAGGCTGGCGGCACCATCGCGCTCAACAAGCGCGCCCGCCACGAGTACCACATCGACCAGCGCTTCGAAGCCGGCCTTGAGCTGCAGGGCTGGGAAGTGAAGTCGCTGCGTGCCGGTCGCATCAATTTCGGCGACAGCTACGCCATCGTGCTCAGGAGCGAGATTTTCCTGATCGGCACCTCCATTCCGCCGCTGATCAGCGCCTCCACCCACGTCGTGGCGAACGACCGCCGCACCCGCAAACTGCTGCTGCATCGCGCGGAGATCGACACGCTTATCGGCGCCGTCGAGCGCAAGGGCTACACGCTCATCCCCATGGCCTTGTACTGGAAGGGCAACAAGGTGAAGGTGGAAATCGGCCTCGCCAAGGGCAAGCAGGACCACGACAAGCGCGACGCCGAGAAGGAACGCGACTGGCAGCGTGAGAAACAGCGCACCATGCGTGCGCACAATCGCGCCTGAGGCGTCGCTCGTCAGTCAGACGAGCGACATGCTCATCGCATGGATTGCTGTACTGAATCCGAAACGTTCGTAAAGCGCACGCGCCTGGGGCTCGGTGCGCAAGCTCAACACATCCACGCCCTGTTCGCGCGCCGCCGCCCCCACGGCGGACAACAACGCCACCGCGATACCCGCCTTGCGGTTCGCCGGTTTTACATAGACGTTGTGCAGATGCCAGCCGATGCCGCGCGGATAATGCGCCGAAGGCATGCGCGGATACGGATTGACTGCGGTGCAACCCACTACGCGACCGTCCAGCTCAGCCAACCAGGCCTGCAAGCGGCCATCGGCTAACGCCTCGTCGATCCAGCTGCGCAGGTGGTCCGCGAAACCATCCTCCAGCTGCTGCCCGATCTCCTCGAGAAACGTGCAACGCAAATCTGTCATCAAGCCCGCATCGGACAGCCCCGCCAAACGTATCCGCAGCATGTTCCCTTCCCCTTGATGGTCGCGTTGCCCACCATAGAGGCTGGCGAACCGCCCTGCGCGGCCTTGATGTATTCGCGCCAACCTCCATATACTGCGTGACCAGCAATACGATCTTCCCCGGGGGTGTCCTGGCTTCGACGGGGGTAGTGAGATGGCTTGGTGCATGCCGAGGGGGTAGCTTTCCTCGTTAATCCAGCTGCAAACTCATAGTTGCCAACGACGACAACTACGCTCCCA
>DASXND010000169.1:0-2112 GCA_036495265.1 Dyella sp. | reverse complement strand
TGTCGCTGGACGACTTCACGGCGATCGCACACGGCAACGGACGTCTAGCCTACCGTCTCACCGAAGACACGCCCGCCTCCGATCCGATTGTTCTCAAGTTCGAACCCGCATCGGCGCGCGTCTCTCCGGTGAGCTTTCAGTTGCAGACATGGAGCGAATATCTCGAGCGCGACGCCCGCTGGCTGGTATTCGCCAGCGCATGCTTTGCGGTGATGCTGGCCATGGCACTGATGGCACTGTGCCTGGCCATGATGCTGCGCGACGCCACCTACGGCTGGTATGCCGGCTACATCCTCTGCTATGCGGTCATCCAGGGCATTCAGACCGGCTACTTTTTTCATCCGCTCGGACTGACCTGGCTCGCCGGTAGCGCACCGCTGGTCAGTTCTTCGGCGGTAGCCTTGTCGCTGGCGTTCGCCGCGATGTTCATGGCGCGCTTTTGCGAACTGCCTCGCTACGCGCCCCTGCTGCATACCCCAACGCTCGCGCTGGCGGTCGGCATGCCCTTGGTGGTCTTGCTGCGCATCTGCCAGATTCCCCTGCTGCAGGAAACCGCGCAGGTACTCATCGACCCCTTGCTGGTCATTGGCACACTCTTGCTGCTGCTGGCCGCCATCACCTCCGCCGTGCGAGGCGCGCGACCGGCGTGGTTCTTCCTGGTGGGCTGGACGCCCCTGCTGGCCCTTACCGCACTGTCGAGCAGCCAGGTGAACGGCATGCTGGCAGACGTCATCTGGCTTAGCGACGCCTCGCTTGCCGCAGGTGCCTTCGAGGCCATCGTGCTGTCACTGGGCCTGGCCGATCGCGCGCTCATCATGCGTCACCACCATGAAATGGTGCAGGAGCTTGCCGACAACGATGCACTGACTAATGTGCTCAATCGCCGCGCCTGGAGCGCTGGCGTCGGCAAGGTATTGGAGAGTGGGACCGAGCAGCCCGTGGCACTGCTGTTCCTCGACCTCGACCATTTCAAGCTGCTCAATGATCGCCAGGGCCATGCCGCCGGCGATCGTGCGTTGATCGCCGTCGCCGATGCCCTGCGGCACGAACTACGCCCGCTCGACCTGCTCGGTCGTTACGGTGGCGAAGAGTTTGTCGCCATGCTCTACGGCGTCGAGCAAGGCCAGGCGATGCAAGTGGCTACGCGCTTATGTCGGCGTGTGCATCGCCTGGATATTCCGGTGAACGGCGACGGGCTCGTGCTCAGCGCAAGCATCGGTATCGCCATGCGCGCACCCGACGATACCGTAGCGTCGCTGGTTGAGCGTGCGGACCAGGCCATGTATCGGGCCAAGCTCGAGGGGCGCAATCGCGCGCGCCTGGATGAGCCTCTGGAGACGCCTGCACCGCGGGTGTGGCCGCAGGTGGTGGAGGGGGATCAGGGTGGGTGATAGTGACTGTCGCTCTGCTTATTCGCTACTGCGACTGGCTCGCCTGCGACTGAAAGAAATCACCGTAGGACGGCGGGGCCACACATGTAGGAGCGCACCCTGTGCGCGATCACGGCGTTACCGCTCCGTTGGCTTTTCGCGTACAGGGTGCGCTCGTACAATCGGAACCATGTGCAGCCTGGATTCATTCCGGCCCTAGACGCGGCTCTGCCGCTCGCCGTGCCCCTATGGCGCGGAGGGTGGTCTCTCGACATACCAACCCGCCAAACCACCGAAACCTCCCCCTCTCCTCCATGGCATCATGCCCCCTCCCAAGGGAGCCGCCCCATGCCCAAATCCTCCCCATCCACCGATCTATTCTCCAACACTCCCAACCACGGCACACCTTCGCGCATCCGCGTCGGCATCGGCGGCTGGAACTTCGCGCCCTGGCGCAACAACTTCTATCCGGCGGGTCTGGTGCAACGACGCGAACTGGAGTTTGCGAGTCGTCAGCTGCGTGCCATCGAAATCAATGGCACGTTCTATGGCGCGCAGAAGCCAGCGACGTATGCGAAATGGGCGGCCGAAACGCCCGAGGGTTTCGTGTTTTCGCTGAAGGCGCCGCGCTACATCACCGAAGGAAAGCGGCTGGCCGATACGGCGCGTGGCATCGATGGCTTTGTGCTGGGTGGACTGGAGGCCTTTGGCGACAGACTCGGTCCGGTGCTGTGGCAGCTGC
>DASXND010000168.1:0-8826 GCA_036495265.1 Dyella sp. | reverse complement strand
ACCAGCGAGCCGTGCAAATCGCCTTCAGCGAAGTGTCCGACGCACTGATCGGCCGGCAGCGCTACCAGGAGCAAATCGCCGCGCAGGAACAGGCAGTGGAGGCGCAGCGGCAGCTCGCCGAAACCGCCGAGCTGCGCCCGGCGTTGTCCGCCATCAAAAATCGGCAGGCTGATCAATCCGCCGACCGACCACGACCGCTTGTCGCGATCGAACAGCTCGCTCAACTCGGACGAGGCGTAGCCGTAGCTGCCGGTCAAGGCGATGCGCGGGAAGAAATCGGCACGCGCGGCGCCGATATCGGCGTCTGCGGCACGCAGCTGCTGTTCCGCCTGAAGAATGTCGGGGCGATGGGTGAGCAGCGCCGAGGGCAGCCCCGCGTCCAACTCGCCGAACTGGCCAGGGTCTTCGATCGAACGCCCGGCCGGCAACGGGCCGGCGACGGGCCCGCCCACCAGGATCGTCAACTGGTTGCGCAGCTGCCCGGTCGACCGATGCAGCTCCGCCAGTTGCGTCTGCGCCTGCGTGACGAGAATAGCCGCCTGCTCATAATCCACCTTGGAGGTCACGCCGGCGTCGAGGCGGAGCTTGGCGATGTCCAATGCGTACTGCCGGCTCTTGACCGTGCGCTCAGCCAGCCCGATGCCTTCCTCGCCCGCGCGGATCGCGTAGTAGGTGGCCGCGACGTTGCTGATCAGGGACAGGCGGAATGCCTGCTGCGCCTCCACCGTCGCCAGATAGCGGCGACGCGCGGCTTCGCTCAGGTTCTTGACGCGGCCCCAGAAATCCAGCTCGAACGAGGTCAGCACGGCCTGGACGTTGTACTGGTTGAAGATCACCGTCGCATTGCTGTCGGCAAATTCCGGATCGAACGAACCTAGTGGTGCCTCGGTTCGAGTCACCCCGCCGCCGGCATTGACCTGCGGCAGACGCTCGGCCTGGCGGATGCGATACAGCGCGCGGGCCTGCTCGATACGCGCCACCGACGCCGCCAAGTCGCGGTTGTGCTCAAGCGCCGCGGCAATCAGAAACCTGAGCTGGGGATCGCCAAAGAAGGCTGGCCAGGCGATCTCCGTGGCGAGATGGCTGGCCTCTGGTGTCGGCGCTTCGGCGGTGTCGAAGTGCTCGGCCACCGGAAGATCCGGCTGGCGATAAGCCGGCGCGAGATTGCAGGCGGCAACTACGCTGCACGCGGCCACCAGTACGAGGCATCTACGCATCGCCCGGATCTCCGCGCTGCCCGGGGCGCTGCGCCGGTAGCGCTGCCAGATCGTCCTCCTCGCTGTAGCTTTTCTTCCGGCTCAGCCAGCGGCGTGCCACCACGTAGAACAGTGGCGTGAAGAAGATGCCGAAGAAGGTAGCCGTGAGCATGCTGCCCATCACGCCCGTACCGACCGCACGCCGGCTCGCCGCGCCCGCCCCCGTCGCCAGCACCAGCGGCATCATGCCGAGCACGAAGGTGATGCTCGTCATCAGGATCGGGCGCAGGCGCTGCTGCGCGCCATTCTTCACCGCCGTGATGGTGTCCTTGCCCTCGGCCTCTTCCTTGATCGCAAACTCGACGATCAGGATCGCGTTCTTGGCGGCAAGGCCAATGATGGTGACCAGGCCGATATTGAAATACACGTCGGCAGACATACCGCGCGCCATCGTCAGCACTACCGCGCCAATGACACCGAACGGGATGATCAGCAGCACCGAGACCGGGATGGCCCAGCTTTCATAGAGCGCCGCCAGCAGCAGGAACACGACGATCAGCGAAAGCCCCAGCAACATGCCGATCTGTCCGCTCGCCTGCTTCTCTTCGAAGGCGGTGCCGGTCCATTCGTAGCTGAGGTTGCCGGTCAGCACGTGGCCGGCGATGCGCTCCATTTCGGCAATCGCCGCGCCGCTTGACTGGCCGGCCGCGGCCTGACCCGAAATGGTGGCGGAGGGAAAGCCGTTGTAGCGTTCGAGCTGTTGCGGTCCGGATATCCAGCGCACACGCGTAAACGCGGAGAACGGCACCATGTCGTTGTGGTCGTTGCGCAGCCGCAGCGCGCTCACGTCCTCCGGCCGCATGCGCTGCGCTGCATCGGCCTGGAGAAAAACGCGCAGCACATTGCCTTCGTAGAGAAAGTCGTTCACGTAGTTGGAACCGAACGCCAGCGACAGCGCCTGATTGACCTGGCCGATCTGCAGCCCCAGCGCGCGCGCCTTCACCCGATCGATCTCGACATAGAGTTGCGGCGCCGCCGGCAGGCCCTCCGCGCGCACGCCCATCAGCACCGGGCTCTGCGCGGCCTCCATCATGATGCGCAGGCCCGCCTGTTGTAAGGCGCCGCCGCCGGCCCCGCCGCGATCCTGGATCTTCATGGTGAAGCCGGTCGCGTTGCCTAGCGATGGGATCGCGGGAGGGTCCAGCGCAAAAATCATCGACTCGGGGATTTGCCGGAACGCCGCGTTGCTGCGCTGGACCAGGGCGCTCGCCGAGTTCTCAGTGCCGGGGCGCTCGCCCCAGGGTTTCAGGTCCACGAACGAGAGCGCCGCCGATTGGCCCTGGCCGAAGAAGCTGAAGCCCATCACCGTGGCGATGTTGCGAACCTGCGGCTGCCGGCGCAGGAAGCTTTCGACCTGGTCGACCGCCTGCTGGGTGCGCGCCACGGTGGACCCGGGCGCGCCGGTGTAGGAGACGAAGATATGGCCCTGGTCCTCGGTGGGTAGGAAACCTCCCGGCAAGCGCATGAACAGGATCACCGTGACCACGCACGCGACGACGAACACCAGCAGCCAACGCACGGGTGCGCGCAGCATGGCGTCGACCGCGCGGGCATACTTCACCGTCGCCGTATCCAGGCCACGGTTGAACGCGCTGAATACCCGCTCCAGCATTCGCGCCACTGCGCTCTTCGCGGCCGGCTCGGTATCGGGCGGCGGTTCCGCATCCCCCTTGAGCAGGGCCGCGCACAAGGCAGCGCCAAGCGTCAGTGCAAGCACGGTCGAGAGAAAAATCGACACGGTCAGGGTGACCGAGAACTGCCGATAGATGCCGCCGGTGGAACCCGGAAAGAACGCCATCGGAATAAACACCGCGATCAGTACCAGGGTGCTGCCAATCACGGCGCCGGAGATTTGCCCGATCGCCTTGACGGTCGCCTGGCGCGCATTGAGGCCCTCTTCGCGCATCACGCGCGACACGTTCTCGACCACCACGATGGCATCGTCGTTGAGGATGCCGATGGCCACGACCATGCCGAACAGCGAAAGGATATTGATCGACAGTCCGAACAGATAAAGACCACAGCAGGTGCCGATTAGGGCGATGGGAACGACCAGGGTGGGAATCAGCGTGGCCTGCCAGCTCTGCAGGAACAGGAACACCACGACGGTCACCAGCAGCAGCGCCTCGATCATGGTGCGCACTACGCCGTGCACGGACGTGGTGATGAAGGGCGTCGTATCGAACGGCACGGCCCAGACCACGCCGCGCGGAAAGATCGGCTGCAACTCGGTCATGCGCCGGCGCACCTGGGTAGCCACGGCCAGCGCGTTGGCGCCACTGGCGAGCTGGATGGCCATGCCGGCCGACTCCTTGCCGTTCACCGCCAGCCGAAATCCGTAGCTATCGTTGCCCAGCTCCACGCGGGCGACGTCGCCCACCCGCACGGTCGAGCCATCCGGGTTGGCGCGCACGATGATCTGGCGAAATTGCTCGGGCGTGGTGAAACGGCTTTGCGTGACGATCTGGGCATTGAATTCGGAGCCCGGCGCGATCGGTTGGTCGCCCAGTCCACCACCCGCGGTCTGGCTGTTTTGTTCGCGTACCGCCGTCATCACTTCGCTGCCCGACAGGCCGAGCCCCGCCAGCTTGTTCTGATCGAGCCAGATCCGCATCGCGTAGGACGAGCCGAACAGTTGCACATCGCCCACGCCACCAATGCGGCGCAACTCGTTGACGATATTGTTGGAGGCGAAGTTGCCCATCTCCACGGCATTGCTAGCGCCATCCGTCGATTGCAGCGCAATCAACATGAGGAAGCCGGACGAGGACTTGGTGACCGTGATGCCGAGCTGGCGAACCTCCTGCGGCAGCCGCGGCTCGACCCGACCCAGACGGTCCTGCACCTGCGAGCGCGCGATGTCCAGATCCGTGCCTGGTTGCAGCGTGACGGTGATCTGGACGGTGCCATTGGAGCGGCTGGTCGAGGACATGTAGAGAAAGTTCTCGATGCCATTCATCTCGTTTTCGATGATGGACGTGACGGAGCGGTCGAGGGTTTGCGCATCCGCGCCGTTGTAGCTGGCCTGCACGGTGAGCGATGGTGGCGCGACATCCGGATATTGCTCGACCGGCAGCAGCATGATGGCGATGAGGCCGAACAGGGTCACGAACAAGGCAATGACCCAGGCAAAGACCGGGCGGTAAACGAAGAAGCGATTCATAGCCGGCGCCCGCTCAGTGCGCGGATGGCGGGGAAGGCGGTGACGGCTGGGCGTTCACCCGCTGCCCTGGCTGGACCTTGTGCCACCCATCGACGATCACGCGCTCACCGGTCTTCAGCCCATCGCTGATAATCCACTCGCCCCCGTCTTGCGCTCCCAGTTCCACGTTTCGGCGCACCACCGTCCCATCGTCGGCGACGATCGCCACGTTGGCCGCGCCGTTGTCGATCTGGATAGCCCGTTCGGGCACGCGAATACCCGACTTGAGTGTTCCGGTGACGATGCGTCCGCGCACGAACTGGCCCGGCAACAGCGTGCGCGCGGGGTTGGCGAACTGGGCGCGCACGGTCTGCGTGCCGGTGGACGGATCGACCACCAGATCGGTGAAATCCAGGAACCCCCGCTCGCCGTAGTCCTGCCCGTTCGCAAGAATCAGGTGCACCTCGACGTGCTTCTTGTCGGTCGCCTTGAGCGCACCGGACTGCACCTGTTGCTGGAAGTCGAGCAGCGAGGTATTGGACTGGGTGAACACGGCGCTGATCGGCGACAGCTGATTGACCTGAGTGAGCAAGGTGGCCGCGCCGCCGCTGACCAGGGCACCCTCGGTGACCTGCGCACGCCCCACGCGGCCGGCGATCGGCGCCGTGACGATGCAACGGTCGAGCCGCAATTGCGCCAGATCCACCTGGGCGTGGGCGTCCGATACGTTGGCCTGAGCCTGCTGCAGCGCGGCCAGGGCCTCCTCGTATTCCTGTGCGCTCACCGCCTGCCGCTGGACCAGCGGCTTGAACCGCGCGACGACGGCGGCGGCGTTCACTTGCACCGCCTCGGCGCGCTGCAAGCTGGCCTGGCCTTGCTGCAGCTGGGCGCGGTAATCGCGTGCGTCGATCTGGAATAACGGCGCTCCGGCCGGCACGTCCGTCCCTTCCTGGTATAGCCGGCGTTCGACGATGCCGTCGACGCGCGCACGCACTTCCGCCGTTCGCACCGCCTCGATGCGGCCCGGAAGCTCAACGATATTGGGCGTCGGCGACGCGGTGACCGTGGTCACCAGCACGGTCAAAGGCTGGCCCGCGCCTGCCGGAGCATTTTGCGTATTGCTGCAGGCCAGGCACGCGATTGAAAGCATCAACACCGTCGTTGGTGCCAGACAGCGGCGGACTCGGGTTGCGAAACAGGGCAATCGAACCTCCTCGGCCAAGGTGTTCTTGTCGCACTCGAACAGAGTCATGGCATGGCCGCCCGGCCCGCCTGGACGACCGTCGATACGAGGCTGTCCTCCCCTGCGCGCTTGCTGCCCGACCCGCGCGGGGGCCGGCTGAGCCACAAGCTAAAGGCAGGTCTGTGCCGCCTGTGTGAAAGCGCAAATCCCAACGCGGGAAGCTATCGAAAGTAGCATCGGCATCGCCCGGACAACGCGCTAGACTTCGGCCAAGCAGCGCCGGGGGCACGTTATGGAGTCCATAGACGCCGACCACGTCGTCGAGCTGATGGGGCGACTGGAGGCGATACCCAAGATACTGGAGGTGGTGGCCCACACCACGGGCATGGGTTTCACTGCGGTGGCCCGGGTCACCGATCACTCCTGGACAGCGTGCGCGGTCTACGACCGTATGGATTTCGGCCTGAAGCCGGGGGACCAGCTGGATCTGGGCACCACCATCTGCAACGAAATCCGCGAGCACCAGCGACCGGTCGTGTTTGGTCGCGCCAGCGAGCACCCCTACTTCTCAGGCCACCCGACGCCGAAGATGTATGGCTTCGAAAGCTATGTGTCGATTCCCATCATTCTTTCCGACGGCTCCTTTTTCGGAACACTCTGCGCCATCGATCCGGCCCCGGCCAAGCTGGACGACCCCACGATTCTCAAGACGTTTGAGCTTTTCACCGCGCTGATCGCCGCGCAGTTCGAAGCGGAGCTGCGGCGCCACAAGGCCGAGGCCGCGCTGATGGATGCGCAGGAGACAGCCAAGCTGCGCGAGCAGTTCGTCGCGGTACTGGGGCACGATCTGGGCAACCCGGTGCAATCGATCATCGTGTGCGCGGAGCACCTCAGCTCGACCCTCGACAGCGAGCGCGACCAACGATTGACGCGGCATATCCTGGCGACCTGCAGGCGCATTGGCGAACTCACCCACAATGTCCTGGATTTCGCGCGAGGCCGACTCGGCGAAGGCATCACCCTCGAGCCCGAAGTCAGCGACGAGCTCGCCATGACCCTGGAACACGTCGTCGCCGAGGTACGCAGTATCTATCCGGATCGAACGATCGAGCTGGCAACCTCGCTTCGACATCCGGTCTGCTGCGATCGTCAGCGCGTGGCGCAACTCCTGTGCAATCTCTTGTCGAACGCACTCGTGCACGGCTGTGCGGATGCACCCGTCAAGGTCACCGTGGAGAGCGACGCGCACGCGTTTGAAGTCACCGTGGAAAACGAGTGCCCGCCGATTGCCCCTGAAACCCTGGGCCGCCTGTTCCAACCGTTCACCCGCGGCACGTTCGCCGAACCGAGGCCAGGCCTGGGATTGGGCTTGTTCATCTCGTCGGAAATAGCGAAGGCACATGGCGGGACGCTCACGGCAACCTCGGGCCCCTCAGAAACCCGATTCGTCTTTCGCCTGCCGCATGCTGTCCTCGATTGAGCCACGTGCAGGAACCTGGCGCTGTTCAACACGCTCGAAGCGCGGCCCACGGGGAGCGTGATGAAGATCGAGTCCGTCGCCATCCTGCTGTTCGCCACGTGGTTCCTGTCCGAGGGGTTCATTCTTCGCGTGGCAAGCGATCGCAGCGGCTCCGATGTGGATCGGCGGTCCATGCTCTTGCTGGTCACCAGCAATCTGGTGGCTCCGTTGCTTTCGATCACGCTCTATTTCCTCGCCATCGGCACGGCTCCTTTTCCACCCCTGCTGAAAATATTCGGCGTGGCGCTGATGATGACGGGGATCGCGACTCGATTCTCCGGCATGTGGACGCTGAAGAAGTTTTTTTCCGCGAACGTGGCCATACAGAGCGATCATCGACTGGTGATCCAAGGCCCTTATCGGATGGTTCGCCATCCAGGCTACTTCGGTGGATGGCTGACGTTCGTAGGCCTTGGATTCGCGCTTGGCAATGGCATAGCGCTGGCATGGCTGGCGGTGCTGACGCTACCGGCCTTCCTCTACCGTATCGATGTCGAGGAAAGCATTCTGCGCCGTGCGTTCCCTGACTACGTGCAGTACGCCGCGAGAGTGAAAAAGTTTGTTCCTTTCGTATGGTGATGTTGTCCTCTGCACGATAAGGCGAGTCATCTCCGGCGCACCGCTTTGTCACCCGACCTCGCCACCTATGGGGACCTCGAAAGACCTGCTTCGTTGGTGGGAGCGACTTCAGTCGCGACAGCGGTTATCGAGGCAAGTGTTTGTCGCGACTGAAGTCGCTCCCGCCCCGAATCGCGATCGTCAGTCCAGCGTGCCGGCGCCCAGCTTGTCATCGATGACCTGGCTGGCCGCGACACGCATGGCCAGGGTCAGCGCGCGCACGACATCCTGCTTGGCCATACTCGGTGCCAGCGGCAGATGCACGACCTGTTCCGGGAGATAAGGAATATGGATAAAGCCCGCGCGCATACCCTTACGCTGAGCCGCCTCGTGCAGCATCAGATAAGCGATATGGTTGCAGACATAGGTGCCGGCCGTATTCGAGATCTCGACCGGCAGACCCTCGGCCTGCAGCGCGGCGAGCATGGCCTTGATCGGCAGCGTGCTGAAGTACGCCGCCGGTCCGCCCGCGAGCACCGGTTCGTCGATGGGTTGCGCGCCGGTGTTATCCGGCAAGCGCGCATCCTGCACGTTGATGGCCACCCGCTCGATCGACAACCGACTGCGACCACCTGCCAGACCGACGCCGATCAGGATGCTGGGCGCGACCTCGCGCACGGCAGCCTCCAGCTCACGGCGTGAATCGTCGAACGCCGTCGGCAACAGATGGGCGACCACCCGGTGACCGGCGATACGCTCGTCATGCAGCAGGCGCACGGCTTCCCACGAGGGATTGATGACGTCGTTGCCGAACGGGGTGAAGCCCGTCAGCAGGATGCGTGGTGTCTTGCTCATTAGCGTCTGTCCCATCCCATCAACGGAATACCAGCATCCACATCATCGCGAAGGTGACGATGAAGATGGATACGGCGCTCCAGACCTGCGCGCGAATGACCCCATAGGGGTTGCGCAACTCCAGCAGTGCGGCCGGCACCAGGTTGTAGTCGGCCGCCATCGGCGTCAGCAAGGTGCCGCAATAGCCGCACAGCATGCCCATCGAACCGAGGATCGCCGGGTTTGCGCCGTGCTGGTGGATCAGCAGGGGCAAGCCGATGCCGGCCATCATCACCGGGAACGCCGCGAACGCGTTGCCCATGATCACGGTGAA
>DASXND010000167.1:0-4369 GCA_036495265.1 Dyella sp. | reverse complement strand
TCTATTGCCAGTCGGCGCCTGGTGCTTCCGTGCCGAATGGATGGGCATGTATCGCCCATGCTACGTAGCTGTCCCATCGAAATTCCTCAGTGCTGAGCCCGGTAAGGGTCTCGGAGCGGTTTCATGATCGCCATGGCTGGCCTAGCCATCAGCGACACGTCTTGCCAAGCGCATAGGGTCTTGCGTGGCAATGCGTGCCAGAGTGGTGTTGCCTCCGTGCTTTGATGCCAACGAGGGTGACGCTGCTGCCAGATTGAGGGCAAGCATGTGAGCAAGATCAATTTGTTCGTCTTCGCCGCACATCACTTATCCAACAATGTCGCATCCCAGCGCTTCAAAGGACTGCTGAAGTATCTGGATCCAGGAAAGTACCGGGTATTCGTCTTCGCCCGGGGCGCGGAAAAGGTGACGCCCGACGTTCGACGGTCCGCAGACGACGGCGTCGGAGTCTATGCGCTTCCGGGTTACTGCGTAGGTGGTGAGTCCTCTGCGGCAGTTGCGATGCCCATTCTTGTGGCCGCATTCATTCGATCGCTCCCTTTTGCGCTTGCACGTGGCTCAACGCAGTCACAGCAGTGGCTGGTGACGGCGCTGTCCGAAGCGGATCGATTGTGCCGTGAGAAGTTGGAGGCTGGTGAAAGATGCGTGGTCATCGGGACTTACTCGCCGGTTGACTCCTTGATTGCCGCAGCGAGCCTATCCGCCAGGTATGGCATTGCTTGTGTCCAGGATTTCAGGGACGGTTTGGTCTTTGAATCCCTGGGGCGACCCGGATGGTTGCGCAGGCGTGCGCGTGAACTGATCGAAAGGCGAGTGCTGGGTACTCGCGGTTTGATAACGTCGGTGAGTCGTCCCCTGGTTGACGACTTCAGGCGTCGTTACCCGAACAAACCCGTGGCGATTCTTCCCAATGGCTATGATCCTGCCGACTTCGCCGCGCTCGACCACGATGCCGAACGCGCAGGGCAGGCAGATGCTCTACTGACTGCAACCGTTCCGGCGGGATCGCTGCTGATTGGTCACTTCGGCCGTATCGGGGCCAGCGATGGCTCGGCATCGAAGAGCCTTGAGTACTTCGTCGAAGCGATGAATGGCGAAGACGAAGCGACTTACCGCAAGAAAATGGTGATCTTCGCGGGCGAGCTGACGGCCACCGAACGAACGTTGCTCGATCGCGCGCGCTTCCCGGTGGCCATACTGGGTCAGGTGGAGCGCCGCTTGGCGCTGCAGCTGATGAAGCGTTGCGATAGGTTGCTTCTACTTACCGGTTCACGCGCCAGTTGCGCCACCGGCAAGCTGTTCGAATATCTTGCCGCTGGCGTGGATGTTGTCTGTGTCTCCGGAGTACGCAATGCCGCCACCGCCATTCTCGCTGAAACGAAGGCGGGCCAGACGATCCTGACAAACCAGGGTGCGCAGGGTGCGCTGAGATTGCGCGGCGCGTTTGCATCGTCAAGCGCCATTGACCGCCGCGACATTGGCGTCTACAGCAAGGTTGAGCAGGCTCGAATGCTTGACCAGTGGCTCTCACAGGCGGTGCTGGCATGAGCGCCGGAGATGGTCCCGTGATGCACACCGTGGCGAAGCCGGCACCGCCGCCACAGCTTCCGATGGCGGGAACGTACAGGCTGACGGTACGGCACCTCTTCCTGGGGGCAGCTTTCGTACTGCTTCTACTGGCCGTGGTGATACCCAATTCGCTGCCCGTACCCACCGCGGTCATGTTGGGGGTCACCGCCTTGTTGTCGTTTCCGGGAATGCGCTTTGGTCAAGGCCTCAGGAACTTGCTCAACCTATACATCTATAGCGTCATCGTTACCATCATCTACCTGATCGTCGGCGGGCTACACGATGCGACGGCGACCTCCATGGTCCAGATTGCGGCCGTCTACATTCTTTCGCCGTTGCTATGGGTGATCGTCGCCGATGGCCTGTGCAGGTACCTGGACATGGAAAGTCTGGTCGACTGGTTCGCCGTTCTTAGCCTGCTATGCGCCGTGAGCGTGGCCCTGTTCTTCTACCTATACCTCAGACATGGCGCTGCTGCCGTCTCTTTTTTCTTCGAGGGGGCGAACGTCAATCTCAATGAGGGATTCTCAGGCGCGACCATGCATGTCTACGGTTCGATGATCTTCTTGTGCGGAGGCTTCTTCAGCTCGCCGGAACTCATCAAGAACAGGATGATGCGCTTCGCACTTCTGGCAATGTTGTTCATCTGCGCGATGACTTCAGGGCGATCCGCGTTGATTCTGTCGGTCCCCACCGGATTCGTGCTTGGCTGGATTCTTTCATCGCGGACTGTAGGACATTCGCGTAGTTCAGTGATAACGCGCACGGTGCGTTATGGCCTGCCATTGGTTATAGCGGTCGTCGCCGTGCTCTTCCTTCTGCAGGCATACACCAAGATAAGCCTGTCGGTGGTGCTCAATGCCGTATCGACGAAGCTCGCTTCGGGCGGCGGCGACGCGAGGTCCCAGATGGCGGCCTCGCTGTATACAGGCGTGCTCGACAACGGAGGCCTGGGGTCTGGTCACGGCATCGGTGTGCCATTCATCAGCGATCAAATCCATCCCTGGCGCTACGAACTGGTATGGCTTGCCACGCTCTATCGGGTGGGCTTATTGGGGACGATCATCTATGTACTGCCTTTCTTCCTCTATATAGCATGGGTCGTCAGGTTGGCGATCTCCTGTCGCTTGACATCCAGTCACAAGTTCATGTTCTGCGGCTTCCTCTGTGCTTTCCTGGGGACTAATACAAATCCATACATCGAAGCATTCTCGCTGCAATGGATGTACGTCATTCCGCTGGTGTCGATGTTTGTCGACTACCCGATGATCCTGAAGCGGCTGCCGAAATGAAGCGGATCAAGGTGCGCCTGTTCTCCAAATATTCAAGGCAAGGGCCGAGCTCCAGGCTGCGTAGCCTGCAATACATCCCGCTCCTGAGCGATCAGGGTATCGACGTAGAGGTGCACGCGCTATTCCCGGATGCCTATCTCGATTCGCTCTATCGCGGCAATGCGAAGGCCGCTCGGTATAGCGCGCTGTGGTATGGCAGCAAGCGCATGATGCACCTGCTTGGAGAGGAGGACTTTGACCTCACCTGGATCGAAGGGGAGCTGTTTCCGTATTTGCCAAGCTGGATTGAATCAGCTCTTCTGCGAACCCGCAGGCCGTACGTGGTGGACTATGACGATGCGCTCTTTCATCGGTACGACCTGTCGTCGAGCGTGTTGGTCAGGCGCCTACTGGGACGCAAGATCGATGAAGTCATGGGCGGAGCCGCTTGCGTGATGGTCGGCAACGCGTATCTGGCGGAGCGTGCATCAAGCGCGGGCGCCAAGCGTATCGAGATCATCCCCACGGCTGTCGACGTCGACCGCTATAGCGTGGCGAATTACGACGGTGCCAGGCAACCGGTCATCGGTTGGATTGGGTCGCCCGCTACCGAGCAATACGTGTTGGATTTCCAAGCGCTTCTGGAAGAGGTTTGCATCGACAGCCAAGCTCGTCTGTTGCTGGTAGGCGCCCAGGACTCCTCGGCCGGTCGTTTCGTCACCATGGCGCCTGAGGTGGTTGCGTGGTCTGAGGACACCGAGGCTGAAGCGATCGCCAGGATGGACATCGGCATCATGCCGCTTCGTGACAGCCCATGGGAGCGAGGCAAATGCGGCTACAAGATCGTTCAGTACATGGCGTGCGGGTTGCCGGTGGTCGCGTCATCGGTCGGAGCCAATGTCGACATCGTGCGTCATGGCGAGAATGGGTTTCTTGCCTCGAACGATCTTGAGTGGAAGGACTGCCTGCAACGATTGATCGACGACCCGCCTTTGCGCCATCGTATGGGAGGAGTAGGGCGCAGGTGCGTCGAAGACCATTACAACATCAGGAAGCAAGCGCCTCGGCTCGCGGCCTTGCTTCGCAGCGCTGGGTGCGGCTGATGTGCGGCATCACCGGCTTCTGGCGGATGCATGGCGGGGGCGCAGGGAGCTCTCGGGAGCAGGTCGAGGCCATGTCGATGCGCTTGAGGCATCGAGGCCCCGACGATGATGGCTTCTGGTGCGACGAAGATGCAGGCATTGCGCTGGCGCAGCAGCGCCTTTCGGTGCTGGATCTGTCCGCGGCGGGGCATCAGCCCATGCATTCCGCCTGCGGGCGATACGTCGCCGTGTTCAATGGCGAGATCTACAACCACCTCGATCTGCGTGATCGCCTCGAGGGGCAGGGTGGCGCGATTGCGTGGCGAGGTCACTCCGATACCGAGACATTGATCGCGTGCTTCGTGGCCTGGGGGGTTGAGGAAACCTTGCGATCATGTGTCGGCATGTTTGCGTTCGCGCTCTGGGATCGCCAGCAGCGGGAGTTGA